>JANNSM010000342.1:0-7133 GCA_031402635.1 Bacteroidota bacterium
CTCCGGTTCGTACCGCATATTTGAGTGCGCCAATGAGCAATCCGTCACTCAGTGTATGTTGGACGATATCGAATGGCCGCACTCTTTCATTTGTATCGAGCACCAAGACATCATCTTCGATGATCAGAACGCCTGGTTCCACGAGCACCCTTACGTTCCGCCGGTGCGAATAGAGAGATCCCCAGAACCAATGTGGGAGCCCGAACGGTACGCTGATCCTTACCACTCCGAATCTCTATTCCATTCAGAATATCGTAAACCTTTTTCTGGGCAAGGGTTTTGACAATCCATATGAAGAATTCCGGAAACTCGAAACCCTTGGCCAAATGGGTCATGTTCGCGAATACTCGGTCAATCAAATCCGCACTTTCCTTAACCACACGGGTTTTCAAAGTCTTGTAGTCAAACGCAACTCGTATACTCCACTGAAAGGCTACCTGTATCCTTTTGGACTAGTCCGCACAGTTTTTGCCCGGTATAATACGTTTCAAATGCACATTTGCAGGAAAATAAATCCAATTTAATTCAATTATTTTTGTATTCACGGGAACCCGGCGCACTCGATCCAGGTTTTAGCGATATTCCGAAACGCCGGATTAAACTGCTTTGATGTTCTTTGCCAATTCGAAATTGAATTGGACAATTTACACCGGCCTTAAAACTTACAGCCATGAACAAAAAAATGTTGTGGATCGCTGCTGTGGTCGCAGCCGTCGTGCTCTTACAAACCCTTTATTTCAAGTTCACCGCACATCCAGACAGCGTGTATATATTTTCAACGCTTGAGGTTGAACCGTTCGGCAGAATCATGACAGGCGTTTTTGAGTTAATCACCGCTGGATTTCTCTTGTGGCCGCGCACGCGTCCTCTTGGCGCTTTGGCAGGCATTGGTCTGATGTCTGGCGCTATCGCGTCTCACTTGTTTATTTTAGGAATCTCCGTGCACAATGATCACGGCTTTTTGTTTTTTCTGGCCTGCCTGGTTTTTGTGGCCTGCGGATTCATTTTAATCGCGGAGCGAGCCAAATTGACAGCGTTCGTTCAGAGTTTACGAGCAAGGTTCTGAACCCGCTTGCTGTACCAATTGCAAACGATTTTTTATTCTGACGAACTGTCTGGAATCAAGATGCCCTGGACTCCAGTACTTCCAGAACATCGTCAAGCAAAAGTGACCGCCTGTTCAAAAGCAAAACCAGGTGATAGAGCAAGTCGGCTGCTTCGGATGCCAATTTTTCCGGGGAATCGGCAACAGCAGCAAGCGCACATTCGACCCCTTCCTCGCCCACTTTTTGAGCTATTCTGGCGACGCCTTCCTGAGCGAGCTTTGCCGTGTAGGATGACGCGGGATCGGGATTGGACAGCCGGCTCTGAATGCGCTCCTGCAGGCGATCAAGTGTACCGGCAGAGGAGGAGCCCCAGCAAGTGGCGGCGCCGGTATGGCAAACCGGTCCGTCCGGTAACACGTTGAACAGCAACGCATCGCTATCGCAATCAATTCCCCAACTATACAGGGCGAGGCGATTCCCGCTGGTCTCGCCTTTCATCCAAAGGCGGCTTCGACTGCGACTGAAGAAATGGATCCATCCGCTGCGAATGCTCTCCGTGAGCGCTTCCGCGTTCATGTACCCCAGCATCAGCACCGATCCCGTTCGCGCATGTTGAATGACCGCCGGAACCAACCCATTTTCCTTTTCGAAATCTACTAAAGACAGAAAAACATCCGCGTTTTCAAATAGATAATTCGCCGGAAAAAATCGGTCGGCATTTTTAAAGGCAGTCATCGAATGGAGATATTAATTTTTCGCAAATAATTTTTCAATCCCGGAATGGTCAATTCCCCAAAGTGGAAAAGACTTGCCGCAAGCGCCGCATCGGCTTGCCCTTCTGTCAGGGCCAGGGCGAAATGTTCCGCCTCCCCCGCACCACCGGAAGCGATCACCGGAAGGTTCACTCCCGCGCGAACCTCCTTCAGCCCTTCCAGATCAAAACCGCGTCGTGTTCCATCCCGGTCAATGGCGGTGTACAGGATTTCACCCGCACCTTCGGCAACCGCCGTCATCACCCATTCGCTGAGCAGGCGACCGGTCGGTTGCCTGGCCGCTGATGCATAAACCATCCGGCTTCCGTCCGCTTCCAACCTGGCATCCACGGCCAGCACCACACATTGCCGGCCATAGCGGCTGGCAATTTCGCCCAGCAAAGAAGGATTTTGCAGAGCGGCAGAATTTACGGCCACCTTGTCCGCTCCGGCCTCCAGAAGCGCCATGGCATCGTCAAGCCCGCGCACACCGCCGCCAACCGTAAAAGGAATGTCCAGCGCACGGGCCACCCGTTCCACCAGATCAAGGCGGGCAAGTCGGCCCTCATGCCCGGCGCTGATATCGAGAAGGACCAGTTCATCAGCGCCTTCGCGGGCGTAAAGTCCGGCGAGCTCCACCGGATCGCCGGCGTCCCGCATTCCCTCAAAACAAATGCCTTTGACCGTTCGGCCATCGCGAACGTCAAGGCAGGGGATGATGCGTTTCAGCGCCATAATTGATCCAGATTAAACAATCCGTCCAACAAAGCCCGCCCAGCCACGGCGGCATTCACACCGATTGCGCCCAACACATCAAGGTCAGCCTGGTGACGAACTCCCCCGCTGGCAATCAGCGAAACGCCGGGCAAGGCAAGGCGCAACCGGCGATATTGCTCCAGATCGGGGCCTTCCAGGGTTCCATCACGGGAAATGGCCGTGCTCAACACCCATTGCAACCCGGCATTTCGCCATAACTCCAAAAGATCAACGGTGTCCAATAGCGCATCACCGGACCACCCGGCGACCTGGGGCTTGCCCTCCCGGAGATCGAGCCCTCCGACAATGCTGCTGGCACCGAATTGTACCAGACAGTCGGCGAGAAAGTCAGGTTCGCGAACCGCAGCGGTTCCTAAAACAGCCCTGGATACTCCTGCATCCAAAGCGTCAGACACGGCTTCCCGGCTTCGCAAGCCTCCGCCCAATTGCAGCACCCAGCCTCGTGATGCCCACTGCGACAATAAGGGCAGAATGGAACATTGGCCGTCTCTGGCTCCGGCAAGATCAACAACGTGAAGCTCTCGGGCTCCTGCGTCCCACCAGCGGGCGACCCAGTGAGCCGGATCGCCATAATCGGTTACCCGACTGAAATCGCCGCGCAACAACCGGACGGCCCGGCCATCAAGCAAGTCCAGGGCGGGAATCAGGCGGCAGCGAAGCGTTCCGGATTCAGCCGTTGAAACGGAATTGGTCATATTCATTTTATTCCTGCTAATACGAGCGATAGCTTTTTGCCTGCTGAAGAAAATTCTCCAGTATTCTCGCGCCGGTTACCCCGCTTTTTTCCGGGTGAAACTGGCAACCCTGAAAATTGCGAAAGCGGATCATCGAAGGAAACCTGCGCTGACCATGCAAGGTTGTGGCCGTGGCCAGCGCTGGATCATCCAGCACATAACTATGGGCGAAGTAAACCGCGTCTCCCGCGCCAATCCCATGCAGGACCGGATCGTCAAAGGCCGCACCGGCGACCGGCTCCAGAGCCGCCCAGCCCATGTGCGGGACTGCCTGCGATCCAGGACCACCTCGCTCCAGGTGCACGACCCGGCCGCGAATCACCCCCAGACCGGGCAGGGAATCCTCCTCGAGAAAACCGGCCAGCAACTGCATCCCCAGACAAATACCCATTACGGGTTGCTGCAAACCGGGAATCAGCCGGTCAAGACCGCTTTCAGCCAGCACGTGCATGGCGGTCCCGGCAGCGCCGACTCCGGGCATCACCACCGCATCTGCTGCGGACAGGATTTCCGGATCACGGGTCAGCACGGTTTCGGCACCGAGCCTTTCAAAACTCAGCCTTACCGACATCCGGTTGCCAACCCCGTAATCCAGCACGGCAACTTTCATAACATTCCTTTTGTTGATGGAATTCCGCGGTCGCGCAAATCCACTTTGACGGCTAAACGAATGGCTCTGGCAAATGCCTTGAACAAAGCTTCAATCTGGTGGTGATCATTTTCGCCCTCTACCTCAAGGTGAAGGGTGCAGCGCGCGCCATCGGAAAATGACCGGAAGAAATGCGAAACGAGTTCCGTAGGCATCTCCCCTACCCGCTCCCTGCGGAAAACACCGGAGAATTTGCAGAATGCCCTTCCCCCGAAATCAATTTCAGCACGTGCCCGTGAGTCATCCATAGGCAGACTAAATCCGTATCGGGCCAGTCCCCGTTTGTCACCGAGTGCCTTGGAAAATGCTTCTCCGAGTGTCAGGGCAACATCTTCAATGGTATGGTGCTCATCAACGTGCAGGTCTCCGGCCACCTCAATGTCAAGATCGAGTCCGCCGTGTCGGGCAAGCTGATCAAGCATATGGTCAAAAAAGCCGAGGCCCGTATTTATTTTGGAATGACCGTTCCCTTCTAACTGTAACTCAACCGATATTTTGGTTTCTGCCGTGGCGCGGTGATGCAGAACTCGTCGCTCCCGGCGGCGCAGCAGGTCATAAATGGCCTCCCAATCGGTAAGGACAAACTCGCCTTCACGCAATCCGGCAAGCTCCGGAGATTGACCAAGCAGGAGCGCTCCGGCGCCCAAACGCCTGGCCATTTCCAGATCGGTCAGCCGGTCGCCAATGACCCAGGAAGCAGCCAGGTCCGTTTGGCCGTCCAGGTAAGGTTTCAACATGCCCAGACCAGGCTTGCGCGTATCAAAACCCTGGCCGGGAAAACTCCGGTCAATATGCTGGGCGTCAAAACGAATGCCTTCGGCGGCCAAAAGATTGATCAGAAAATGGTGAACCGGGAAAAAATCCTGTTCGGGAAATGAATCTGTTCCCAACCCGTCCTGGTTGCTCACCAGCACCAGGCGATAGTCGAGTTCATCGGCAATCCGGCCCAGCCAGCGCACCACACCCGGCAACAATTCCAACTTGGCAAACGAATCAATTTGTTCGTCTTCCGGTTCCCGGATCAGCGTTCCATCGCGGTCAATAAATAATATTCGGTTCATAACAGGAATCAGCATTGTTGAAATACTCGGATCAGTCGGCGGTTATCCGCTTCGGTGCCGACCGTAATTCGCAGACAGTTCTCCAGTTCCGGTGAATCGCGGAAACTGCGGATATGCAAGCCCTCTGCAAACGCCGCGCGTTCTAATCCGGCGGCGTCTGAACACTGCAGCAGGAGGAAGTTAGCCTCCGATGGATACACGGTCTGAACAGCATCACAACGGCGAAGCGCCCCGGCAAGTCGCTCCCGTAAAGCGCATATACGGGCAACCCGGGCCGTCATGCGCTGCGGATACTCCAGCGCTGACATCGCTAACCGGCGGGCCGGTTCAGAAAGCGAATAAGGCATTCGGACGCGGTCCATGGCTTCGATGATTGCCGGGTGAGCTATGGCATAACCAAGCCGTATTCCCGCAAGGCCCCAGGCTTTGGACAAGGTGCGCAACAAAACCAGGTTAGGGAATTGTTGAAGCCAGGGCGAATGATCGACGCCGGCAAATTCGCCGTAGGCTTCATCAAGCACCACAATACCGGGGAATTTTTCCATAAAACGAAACAGCGCTTCTTCTCCGATCCGGTTGCCGGTTGGATTGTTCGGATCGCAGAAAAAAGCAAGCCTGGTCTGCGAGCTGCTCAAGGCCAGAGCGGCTTTTTCATCCAGCAAAAAATTTTTATCGAGCGGCACCCGACAAACTCCAAGTCCATTGACCGCAGCCGCATGAGCATACATCGAAAAACCGGGTGAAGTAACCAGCACTTCATCCGCACCGGGTTCGGCAAACGTGCGTTGCAGCAGGTCGATGATTTCATCGCTGCCGTTTGCTGTAAATACTGCCGTTCCGGGCAGTCCGGCCCTTGCACCAAGCGCCTCCCGGAGTTGGGAAGGCATGGACTGTGGATAGCGGTTCCAGGGCGTACCCCAGGGCAGCTCATTGGCATGCAACCGGCGACCGCCCACTGCTTCTGAACCGGAATAGGGGCGCAGGTTTGCCACGCGCTCCGGGAGCGGAGGCTGCCATGCGGGGAAAGGGGTTTGAAGCACTTTCATGTTAGACCGATTGTTGATCCACTGAAGGAGAGAAATCGCCAAGCCGCACCGAAACCGCACGGGCATGGGCTTCGAGTCCTTCAGCCCGGGCCAAAGTCATCACAGTTTGGCGCAAGTGAAGCAGCCCTTCGTGAGAAAGCTCCTGAACACTCAACCGGCGTTGAAAGTCAGCAACAGACAATCCGGACCACGCTCTGGCGGCACCCCCGGTAGGCAGGCAATGGTTACTCCCTGTTGCATAATCTCCGGCGCTTTCAGGGCTGAAGGCGCCTAAAAAAACTGCGCCTGCATGCATAACTTTTGGAAGCCGGGAGCGCGGCTCTTCAAAACCCAGGATCAGGTGTTCCGGCGCATAGGCGTTGACCAAATCAAATGCTTCCACCTCATCCCGCACCTGGATCAGCCGGGCAGATTGCAACGCCTGCCGGGCGATCATCTCGCGAGGCAGACCGACAACCTGCCGGGCAAGTTCACGGGAAATAGCCTCAAGCCAATCCAAGGACCAACTGACAGCGATTACCTGGCTGTCCGGGCCGTGTTCAGCCTGCGACAATAAATCTGCGGCAGCCCATGCCGGATGCATACTTCCATCGGATACCACCATCAGCTCAGACGGACCCGCAGGAAGATCCAGCGCAACACCGTAGCGAGTTGCAACCGCCTTCCGGTAAATCCCGCGGATCGCCGGATCCCAGGCCCCGCCGCCGGTCAGCCAGTTGACCGCCGACATGATCGCATCGACATTCAGCGCGATCAGGCAGCCAAGGATCAGCCCGATGACCGTGCCGACGATTCCGGTAAACGCCCCGCACAGGAAAAACACCCGCAGCACCGACCCTTCGGTCAGCCCCATGGTGCGCAGGATGCCGATGTCGCGGCCCTTGTTCTTGACCAGCATGACAAGGCCCGAGGTGATATTCATCGTCGCAATCAGCACCAGGATCGACAGGATCACGAACATCACGTCATCCTCGATATCCAGCGCCGACAGGAACGACCCGGACGCATCGCGCCAGCTCCACAGCAGCGTATTCTCGCCCCCCGCCCCGATCAGCGACAGGGTCAGAT
>JANNSM010000343.1:0-4293 GCA_031402635.1 Bacteroidota bacterium
GTTGAACAGGTCCCGCCACTGACGCTGCGATCTGGATTATCCTGGAGTCTTGGCGGATGCAGAACCAGTCTGCAATTCAGCTATGTTCACAGCCATTTTTCTGATGCTACCAATGCCGAAGCAACCCCGGCTGCGACAGCGGGCCGCATACCAGGTTATGCGTTGCTTGACTTCTCGGCGGAATACACATGGAGTCTTTACAAAATTGAAGCGGGAATTAGCAACCTGACCAATACGGCCTATTTTACAAGACGCGCTGTGGGTTACCCGGGTCCGGGAATCATCCCGGGAGATGGTATTGGCGCCTACCTTACGTTTGCCGTCAAACTCTGATCATCATTTTACAATTTGTCAGTAACCCTTTTCATTTGACCCTCCCGGATTTGAGCAAGCGGATCATCCGGTTCCTCAACGGAATGAATCCAGTGCGTACAAAAGCGAATCTACTTGCTCCGGGGTATTGAAGGCGTGAAGGCAACAGCGCAAACGCTCCGAATCTTTTGCTACGGAAGGATATCGAATTGGTCGAAGATCAAATCCTTTTGTGGCAAGTTCCCGGGATAAAAAGACCACCTGCTCATTGCCCGGCCAATGTAAAGGCACGATTGCTGAAGGACTTTCTATTTCCTTTTCCACAACATAATTCATCGTATAAAATCGCCTGGGCAGACCCGCCAGCAGGCGGCGGCGCAATTCACGGATTCTTTGGCGCTCAGGAGTGGCAGATTCTACCAGTCGGTAGGCTTCCTGAACCGCAATTACCTGCGCCGGCATGGGTCCCGTGCTATAAATAAATGCACGGCAAAAATTGATGAGATACTGCCTGAGGCGCGAGGATCCGAGAACCATGCCTCCGGCTGCGCCAAATGCTTTCCCATAGGTAATCACACGGGCGAAAACCTGCTCTTCCAATCCCAATGCAGCCACCAAACCCTCACCCCGGCTCCCTGCCAGGCCTCCGGCATGCGCTTCGTCTGCGATCAGGTGCCAACCTCTCTCGTTGCATAAGCTTGCCAGCTCGGCCAGCGGAGCCAGGTCACCGTCCATGGAGTACAAACTTTCGCACACCACAAAAACCTGTCCCCCGGCCTCGGCGGCAAGCGAGCGTAAACTTTCGGCACTGTTGTGCGCAAACGCAATGCGCTTTGCCGGTGAAAGCCGCATTCCTTCGTGGATGGATGCGTGCACCAGTTCGTCGTAAAAAATCGTGTCTTCACGGGCGGCAATCGTGCTGATCAGCCCTGAGTTGGCGGCATACCCGGATGAAAAAAACAGCCCGGCCTCTGCGCGGTGAAATGCAGCGGACTGCGCTTCCAGCGCTTCGGTAAGTTCTGCATTACCGGTCAGCAGCCTTGAACCCCCGGCTCCGGCATTGCTGACGTTCTCCAGCCGTCTGGCTATGGCCGAAGCGAGTTCGCCACCGGAGGCGAGTCCCAGATAATCATTGGACGAAAAATCGGAACCCGGACCGTTTCCGGAAAGTGAGCGCAACGCCTGGGTGCTCCGGCGTTCTTCAAGCCGGTCCCGCATGCGGGCGGACAGGTCGTCCGCAGCCCGGTCATCCATCAGTGCCCGGCATTAGCCAATGTTTGCCGAAACCGGTACTTCGGCCGGGACCGTTTCGGTTCCGCGGTATGCGGGGCGTGGTTTAAGCCCGAGTTGGTCAAAGAGCCGGCGGTCGCGATCTATTCCGGGGTTGGGGGTAGTGAGCAGTTTTTCGCCCGAAAAAATAGAATTTGCCCCCGCCAGAAAGCAGAGCGCCTGCTCCTGGTCACTCATTTGCTCCCGGCCTGCAGAAAGACGCACCATGGCGGCGGGCATCAGGATCCTGGCCGTGGCGATCATGCGGCACATTTCCCATACGGATACCCTGGGCTGGTCTTCCAGCGGGGTTCCGGGCACGGGCACCAGCGCGTTCACCGGCACGGATTCGGGATGGGTAGGCAAGGTAGCCAGGGTATGCAGCATGGCAATCCGGTCTTCATCGGTTTCACCCAGGCCGATAATGCCACCGCTGCAAACGGAAAGGCCTGCATCCCGGACATGTCCCAGGGTTTCCAACCGGTCATCATAGGTTCGGGTGGTGATGATGTCCCCGTAAAATTCGGCTGAAGTGTCCAGGTTGTGATTGTAAGCGTAAAGGCCGGCTTCTTTGAGTTTCTGAGCCTGTTCTGCGGTGAGCATTCCGAGCGTACAACACACTTCAAGCCCCATCTGCCGAACTCCCCGCACCATCTCCAGCACGTTGTCAAAGTCCCGGTTGTCGCGAACATTTCGCCAGGCTGCTCCCATACAAAACCGGGTAGATCCGTGGTCTTTTGCTTCCTTCGCCTTTTGAAGAACCTCGCGGGTATCCAGCAGGCGGTGAACCTCCACGTCTGTCTGGTAACGGGCGGCCTGAGGACAATAAGCACAATCCTCAGGACATCCACCGGTTTTAACCGATAACAACGTGCATACCTGCACTTCTCCCGTCCGGTGGTGGTCCTGATGAACCGTTGAAGCCCGCTGAATCAGTTCCATCAGCGGACTGTGGTACAGCTTGCGAACTTCGTCCAATGTCCAGTTATTCCTCGTCAAACGCATACCACAAAAGTAAAGCAAGTGGAAAGAATTTGCACCGCTGGATTACGGCTGATCAGGGAACGTCGGGAAGGTTTTCTTAAAGGATCTCCCGCGCATAATAGCGCCACCCACTGCGGTGCCCGTGGCCGCGCACGTCAGGAAGCTTTTCTTAAAGGATCTCCCGCGCCTTTCCGCTTCCGGTGCCCTGAGTCATCAACGGCATCAGCTTTGCCAGGCAACCACCCCTTCGACCAATAACCACTGCAACAGAGCTGTGCCGTCTAGCCAGCCGAGATAGAGATACTCGCGTCCGTCCGGGCGGGCACGCTGAACCCCAAAGGCAGCCACAAGAACCGCAATCAAAACGGCGGCTAGCATCCCGGGCGAAGGTGTAACCGCGATTCCCGGCCAGGGCATACACAGGGGCAGCAGCAGCACCCAGGAAAGCGCCAGGGCGCACCACGAGAGGGTTTTCGTATGGCTGACCCCGAAGGCAGTGGCCACGGTTTGCAACCGGTACACGCGGTCCTGCTCAATATCCCTGATATCAAACGGAAGTGTGCAGCCGGCCACAAAAAAGAACCGGGAAGCGAACAGGCTCAGGACCGCAGGATGGTGCCATGTGTATCCGAGAGCCACGGCGGGCAACACCACCGCTATCCATGCCCATACCCCGGAAATGAGAAAAATTTTGAGAAAGTTTTGACGCCGCAACCGCCAGCGCTGCTGAACCGGGAGAAAAGGCCAGCCATATGCCAGGGCCAGCATCGCTGCCGGAATCAACGCCGCCCGCACCGGCCACGAAACCAACATAAATCCGGCGAAGGCCGCACCGGCTCCGGCCACCATCAGCACTAAAGCCAGGGTGCGGTTTTGACTAACCCAGGACAAGCGATCACGCGAAAGGCTATGCCCACTCGTAGGTTGTCCCCGAACACCCGGAGTAGTTGCTGCAGCAACCCGGTAACGCAGGGCCAGGTATAGAAAAAGGGTACCTCCGCAGGTCAGCAGCAGGAGTTTGCCATCCGGGAGAGCAGCGCCGAGAAGTCGGTAAGTGGTCAGTTGAAAACCCGCCGCGCAGCCTGCTATGAAAAGATTGCTGTACAGCAGAAAATCCACGGGCCGCGACCAGCGACGAGACTGCTTCAGAGGTAGTGAAATTTGTAATCCGGACGCAGAACCAAGAGGGTCTCGTAAATCAGGTTGATGACTGCCTCGACATCGTTGCGGTGGGCCATTTCAACCGTGGTGTGCATGTACCGAAGCGGCAGGGAAATGAGTGCTGAAGGAACCCCGCCGTTGGCATAGGCAAAACTATCCGTGTCGGTGCCTGTGCCCCGCGATGCGACTTCACGCTGGAATGCAATGCCTTTTTTCACGGCGGTGTCCTCAATAAGGTGCAATAACTTCCGGTGCACGGCCGGACCCAGCGTCAGCGAAGGGCCGCCGCCGCATTTGATATCGCCTTCAACCGTTTTGTTAATCATCGGCGTGTTGGTGTCGTGGGTAACATCGGTGATGATAGCCACATCCGGTTGAAGGCTGTGCGCCATCATTTGTGCTCCCCGCAAACCCACTTCTTACTGCACGGCATTGACCAGGTACAGCGCAAAAGGCAGTTTTTTCTTCTTTTCCCGCAGCAGCCGGGCCACCTGGGCAATCATGAACCCGCCAAGCCGATTGTCGAGGGCGCGGCCTACCCAATATTTTTCATTGAGTACCGTAAAC
>JANNSM010000344.1:0-11609 GCA_031402635.1 Bacteroidota bacterium
CTCAGGTAAAGCGCTTCTTCGGCTGCAGTATCGCCACCACCCACAACCGCGACGTCTTTTCCCTTGAAAAAGAACCCATCGCAAACAGCGCAAGCGCTGACACCGTGTCCGTTCAGGCGCTTTTCACCGGGAAGGCCAAGCCAAAGGGCTGTCGCTCCTGTGGCGATGATCAGCGTGTGGGCTCGTTCGGTGTGGACGCCATCGAGGACTACCTCGTGTGGACCGTCATGACCAAAACGCACTTCGGTTACCATACCGAAGCGTACAACGGCTCCTACCCGTTCGGCCTGGCGCTTAAAATCTTCCATCATTTCCGGTCCGAGAATTCCCTCGGGATACCCGGGGTAATTTTCAACTTCGGTAGTCTGCATCAACTGCCCCCCGGGTTCAATTCCGGTATACATTAAAGGGTGGAGATTGGCTCTTGCCGCGTAGATGGCTGCGGTATAACCAGCCGGTCCCGACCCGATGATCAGGCACTTATGAATTGATTCCTGCATGGTATTGTAATCCTTCAAAGCGGGCCGGCGGCCCGTTTTGGCAATATCTCAAAGCCGCAGCGAAATTAACCCTTAATAGCGATTTGCGGTTAGATATCGATGATGATTCGGGCATTGAGAAGACGGCTCGTCAAGAAGTTAGGGAAGGCGTAAACAACGTCGCTGTTGTCCTTGACCCAGACGTAGGAAACCGTATTGGAAATACCGAGCAAATTGAAAACTTCTAAGCTTGCCCAAATAGATTCAAGGTGCCGGAACATATTGGTTCGCCCTTCTTTTTCTTTGAGCAACAGGGCGCTGAAACCGATGTCAACCCTCCTGTACGGAGGAATCCGGAAACTATTGCGCAACAACAGGTTTTCCGGCGGACCAAACGGCAGCCCGCTTCCGAAAAGAAAGTTCAGGTGCACCTTGAAATTCTTGTTGTTCAGGGCATAGTCCTGGAAATACATGCCGAAGTTGATGCGCTGATCGGTGGGGCGCGGCATCAGGCCCCGGTCTATGGGGTTACCGTTTTCATCGACCGCCCCAAAGATGTCGGTGAGCAATTGTTCATCGAGGTTCTCCTGAGCCTGCATAACCGTCACGCTGATCCAGGAGTCGGCATCTTCGACCAATTCGCCGTATAGCCGCAAATCAATACCGGCCACATAACCCGTTGCGGAATTCTGGCCGTAGTAGCGCACCTGTACGTTGTCCAATTCATAAGGAATGATATCCCACAGTTGCTTGTAGTACAATTCGGAAACGAATTTAAAATCGCGGTTGAAGGCCTTGAAATTCCAATCGCCGGAAAGCACAACATGCAAGCTTTTCTGAGCTTTTACATCCGTATTGAGTTCGAAGGTCAGGTTTCGAAGTTCCCGGTAATACGGCGGTTGAGCATAAAGCCCAACAGCCGCCTTAAAGACCACATCTCTGGGCAGGCTATCTTTTCGAACCCACTCGGGTTTGAAGGCAGCTTGTACGCGGGGAGATACCAGGAATTCACCGTTCATGTCCCAGTAATGAGTCCTCAATCCCGCCGTCAGGCTCCAGTCGAGTTCGCTTGCGTAAGGGGTCCAGGTATCTTGTACATAAGCCGTATAGCGGTTTGAATTTAGCACCGTACTCGCTTTGAGTACGCGGTCAAGCAAAACTTCTTCGCCGGTATAGGGAAGGGAATAACCGGCTGAATCCAGCCGGGTCCAGTCATTGATGCGGTCTTCAATCCGTTCAACCTGGAACCGGGCGCCCCACTCCAGAAAGTGCTCTCCCTGGTCGAGGGACCCGATATGACCGACGTTTCCAACCCAGGAATCAATCCGGTTGCGCGCATAATTCTGAAACGTACCCACCCCCAGGCCAAAGGCGACCTGGCCAAATTCTTCCTCGCCGAGATTGCTCTCGACTTCGCCTAAATAATAATCGCCAATGATGTCAAAGTTTTCATCTTCCAATGCCCGGTATCCCGAGGCGAGCCATTTCAAACTGAGTTTGTCATTGGGAATATGCAGCAAGGAAACTCCGGCCATAGAGGTGAGGAATTCATTGACTTCCTGACCATCAAAAAAGACATCAAGGCGCACGACGTTATTGACCAGACCGGTGCTGGTTGAGCGGTCCACCGGTTGAAAATTGAAACGGTTCTCAGAGATGTTACCCAGCACTTCCAGCTCTAGTCTGGGGCTGATGTCCACATTAACCAGGGCCTGCACATCGGTAAATGACGGGCGATATTCTCCGGTGGTTTGTAGGGAATTGAGCAGGTAAGCGTTGTTTTTATGGCGCACGCCGAGAAGTAAACCCGCTGTTTTTTTGGCGTTCGCTGCTTCGATGTGAAAATTTCCACCGAGCAGGCTCAGGCTCACGGAAGCATCAAACTCTTTGGGTTTTTTGTACCGGATGTCGAGCACGCTGGAGAGTTTGTCTCCATATCGGGCTTCAAAACCACCGGCGGAAAAAGAAATCCGGTCCGTCAGGGTGTAATTGGGGAAGGGAAACCCCTCCTGCTGGCCGGATCGCACAATCAGGGGTCTGTAAACCTCAAAGTCATTGACATAGACCAGGTTCTCGTCGTAATTCCCTCCTCTGACCGCATACTGCGAACTCAGTTCATTGTTTGATCCTGCCCCGAGCTGCTTCAGCGCAGCGGCAATCGGGTCACCGCTCGGATCCGGAATGTACTCGATAGATTCCACCGGAATGGTCTGGATGAACTCCATGCGTTCCCGCCTGCCTTGTATCGTGACTTCTTGTATGGAGCGATCAACGAGAACCGGATTGTAACGGTAAAACTTGCCGGATTCAAGGACGAATCGCTTAAAATCGTCCTGGTAGCTGACGTGGGTAAAGACCAGAGTAACTGCTTCAGACGCGGGAACTTCGAGACTGAACAATCCAAGCTGATCGGTCCTGGTGCCAACTCCCGGTTGTCCGAAGATGACCACATTGACCTCCGGAATCGGTTTTCCGCTGAGGTCCGACACTTCTCCGTAAACGGTAGCTACCGTCTGAGCCGACAGAACAGCGGGCAAAAGGCAGAGGACCAAAAAGACAATGACGACGGGCCAGGGTAGCGAACGGAGCATTATTCCTCAACGGGGTTCAGGCCAGAAAATTATTTGCGTTCAGGCTCTTGAGCGCCTGAATCTCCGCCACCGGATCAGATGAAGAAAACACACCACTGCCCGACACAATAACATTTGCACCGGCCTGAAGTACGGCCAGTGCGTTGGACGTTTTAATTCCACCGTCAACTTGCAGCAAAACACGGGGATTAATCCGGTCAATAAGCTGACGCATTCTCCGAATCCTGTCCAGACTATGGGGAATAAAATGCTGGCCTCCAAAGCCGGGGTTTACCGTCATCAAAAGGACCAGATCCAGGTCGGGTAAAATATCTTCAACCGAGCTTACCGGCGTTGCGGGATTTAAGGCGACACCCGCCTTCATACCCTCTGCATGAATTTCCTGAATGCACCGGTGAAGGTGCGTCACCACTTCGACATGAACCGTAAGGCCGTCAGCGCCAGCGGAGCGAAAGTTGCGGATATACGCCTCCGGACGGCTTGTCATCAGGTGCACGTCTTTGAACTTTGATGACTCTCTGGCTACCACTTCCAGGACGGGAAAACCGAAACTGATATTCGGGACAAAAACCCCATCCATGACATCAATATGAAACCAGTCGGCTGCGCTCTGGTCAATCATCCGGACATCGCGGGCCAAGTGCCCGAAGTCAGCAGAAAGGATGGACGGAGCTACCAGGTGGGGCATCATCAGAGGCCGCTAAGATAAGAATTTCGAAGGGCGATTGTCCGTTTGCTCCACCCGTTGAAAAGACCGGGGAAATTCAGAGGTAGTTCCGCAGTTCCTTGCTGGCCGTAGCCCTGCGCAAGCGGCGGATGGCTCGCTCTTTGATCTGCCGGACGCGCTCCCGGGTGAGATCGAACTTATAGCCGATCTCTTCCAGCGTAAAAGGAGTTTCTCCGTTGAGTCCGTAATAGCAGGAGACAATGGAGGCTTCGCGCTCGGAAATCACCGACAGTGCTTCTTTGATATGCTGGCGCAGAGACACATCCATGAGTTCAAAATCGGGCTCGTTATCGTCACTGCTTTTAATCAGATCCAGCATCGTTCCTTCCTCGTCCTCCCCGCCGATGGGGGCATCCACACTCAGGTATCGCGTGTTGTTTTTCAGGATATCACGAAGGTCATCCAGCGAAATCCCCATTGCCGTGCACACTTCATCCTGAGTAGGTTCGCGACTGAGTTCCTGTTCCAGTTGGGCACAGGCGCGATGGTAACGGTTAAAGGAGCCAACCTTGTTCAGCGGAAGGCGAACAAGCCGGGATTGTTCAACAATCGCTTGCATAATGGACTGGCGAATCCACCAAACAGCGTAGGAGATAAACTTGAACCCTTTGGTTTCATCAAAACGCTGGGCCGCTTTAATCAGCCCGAGATTTCCTTCATTGACCAAATCCGCCAGGGACAACCCCTGGTTCTGGTATTGCTTGGCCACGGAAACCACAAAGCGAAGGTTGGCTCGCGTCAGGCGGTCAAGGGCAACCTGATCCCCCACCTTGATGCGCCTGGCCAGTTCCACTTCCTCCTCGGAACTGAGCAAGTCTATCTTGCCGATTTCATAGAGATACTTCTCCAGGGAATCGGAGTTTCGGTTGGTGATTTGATTGGTAATCTTGAGCTGACGCATAGACGATGGGGGTATTTAGCTATCGTGTTTACGCCGTGCGGGAGGGTTTGGTTTCGCCCCTTGCCAAATGCCCGGACATTTAGTTATAAACTATTGCAAATCTTTATGTTATGAGTTAAAATTTAGGGTTTTCCTAAAAGCTAAAAATGACACAGCCGCCCGGGGAACCGGACGGCTGTGCGAGTGATAGTTCAGTAAAGATCAGACTTCGTTGGGACGGGGTCTGCGGGGTCCGCCTCCGCGGTCCCCGCGATCGCCGCCACGGTCGTCACCACGGTCAGAACCGCGGCCGCCGCCGTAACCTCCCCTCCCCCCCCGGTCGCCGCCAAAACCGCCGCGGTCCGCTCCGCGGTCTCCACCGTCGCGGTCTCTCGGGTTGTCTTCGTAACCGTCGGGTTTGGGTTCCAGCACTTTGCTGCTCAACCGGAACTTACCGGTGACTTTATCCACTTCAAGCAACTTGACCTTGATGGAATCACCGGGGTTCATGAGGCCTTCGAGCGTTTCGAGGCGTTTCCAGGAAACCTCCGAGATGTGGAGCAATCCCTCTTTGCCTGGCAGAAACTCTACAAAAGCGCCGTAAGGCTTGATGGATTTGATGGTGGCATCGTAAACCTCGCCGACTTCTGCCGTTTGGGTGATGCCTTTAATCCGGGCGATTGCAGCATCAATGGAAGCTTTATTGTTTCCGATGATATCCACAATACCATTTCTGTCATCTTCCGTGATCACGATCTGGGTGCCCGTTGAGGCTTGCATTTCCTGAATCACTTTTCCACCGGGGCCGATCACGGCGCCGATGTATTCTTTCGGGATCAGGATCTGGACAATCCTTGGTGCGTGTGGCTTGTAATCGGCGTTGGGTTTATCCTGGATCTTGTTCATTTCACCCAGGATGTGTTCCCGACCGCGTTTTGCCTGATCCAGGGCTTCGGTCAGCACTTCAAAAGAAAGGCCGTCAATCTTGATATCCATCTGGCAGGCAGTGATGCCATCGCGGGTGCCGGTGACTTTAAAGTCCATGTCGCCCAGGTGGTCTTCATCGCCAAGGATGTCTGACAGCACAGCATACCCTCCGGTCTTACTGTCGTAAATCAACCCCATCGCGATACCAGATACGGCTTTGGACATCTGGACTCCGGCGTCCATCATGGCGAGTGAACCCGCGCAAACAGTGGCCATGGATGAAGAGCCATTCGACTCGAGGATATCGGAAATAATCCGGATCGTATAGGGGCATTCGGCGGGGATCATGCGCTTCAGCGCGCGGAGGGCCAGGTTTCCGTGTCCGATTTCCCGGCGGCCTGTAGCGCGAATCGGTTTGGATTCGCCGGTGGAAAAACTTGGGAAGTTGTAGTGCAGCAGGAACTTATCGGAACCCGAAAAGGTAGGCGTATCAATGGTTTGCTCATCCATTTTGGATCCCAGGGTAACCGAAGTCAGCGCCTGGGTTTCCCCGCGGGTGAACAGGGCAGAGCCGTGCGTGGCCGGCAGAATATCCACCTGTCCCCAGATCGGACGGATCTGGTCCAGTTTTCTGCCATCCAGCCTATACCGCTCCTGCAAGACCAGGTTGCGCATAGCTTCCTTTTCAACCTTGTGGAAGTACTTACCGATTAGGGTTTTTCTTGTATCCAGTTCTTCGGCACTGAACTTTGTACAGTATTGTTCTTTAACCGCTGCAAAGGTCTGTGACCGCAGTTTTTTATTGGTAATGGATTGTTTGACAACCTCGTAAACCGCGTCGTAGGTACCGGCGCGAACATCGGCTTCCAGGTCCCGGTCGTTGATCTCGTGAACGTATTCGCGCTTGGCAGGCGCTCCGGCTTTGCGCGCTAACTCCAACTGAGCCTGGCACTGAACTTTGATGGCTTCGTGGGCAAAACGGATGGCCTCAAGCATCGTCTGCTCGGAGATCTCTCCCATTTCGCCCTCCAGCATAATAATATTTTTCTCCGTAGCGGCAATGATCATGTCAATATCCGAGGACTTCATCTGGGAAGCGCTGGGATTGATGACCAGCCGTCCGTCAACGCGACCAACCCGAACTTCTGAAACCGGTCCGTCAAAAGGAATATCGGAAACGGAAAGCGCTGCAGAAGCGGCCAGACAGGCGAGTGCATCCGGATTCACGTCTTCATCAGAAGAATAAAGCGTAACCATCACCTGGGTATCAGCGTGGAAATCATCCGGGAAGAGCGGACGCAAAGCCCGGTCAATCAATCGGGCAACGAGAATATGGGAATCAGAGGGTCGGGCTTCTCTTTTAAAGAACCCGCCGGGGAATTTTCCGGCAGCGGAGAATTTTTCGCGGTACTCAACAGTCATGGGGAGGAAATCCACGCCTTCCTTCACGTCTTCGTTGGCGACAACGGTAGCGAGAAGCATGGTTTTTCCCATGGTCAGCAGGCACGCTCCATGGGCTTGTTTGGCCAATCTGCCCGTTTCGAGGGTCAGTGTACGGCCATCGCCCAGATCTATGGTCTGGACGGTTCCTAATGGCATCATCGGGTTGGGATTTTGGGGGTCAGCAAAGCCGGGGCAAACTCAATAAATAAAACAGGGGGTAAATGCAACAACAACCCTCCGGATTTGATCCGGAGATTGTTCAATGGGAATCAGACCAAAGAGAATTATACCAGATCAGCCGCTGGCATAAGGGACTGTAGTCCGGTGCTTCGGAAATCAACGGCGCAAGCCGAGCTTGGCAATCAGGCTACGGTAGGCCGCGATATCCTTTTGCGCGAGATAGTTGAGCAATCTGCGGCGATGACCAACCAGCTTAAGCAGGGATCGTTTGGTGCCGTAGTCTTTTTTGTGAAGTCGAAGATGCTCCGTCAAGTGATTGATACGGTGCGTGCTCAGCGCAATCTGGGCATTTGCGGAACCCGTGTTGGTCGGGGCGCCTCCAAATTCTTTAAACAGTTCGATTTTCTTCTCCGAAGTGAGGTAACTCATCAAGCTTGCCTTTAGCGTCAAAAATTGTTCTTTTCTCTTAATTCCGTGCAAAATTAAGGTAATCCCCGGAAATTGGCGAATGCGGGCTACATTAAAAAAACCAGATTAAAAGAAGTCCAATCCGGGAATGCTAGGACTTAAACAGGTTGATCAGCTCGATCAGGCGTTGTCGAAGAAGCCGACGGTCAACGATAAAATCCAGAAACCCGCTTTCGAGCAGGAATTCGGAGCGCTGAAAGCCTTTGGGAAGCTCCTTTTTGATGGCTTCCTTGATAACCCGCGGGCCAGCAAACCCAATCAGCGCTCCCGGTTCCGCCATATTGATATCCCCAAGCATGGCATAAGACGCCGTAACTCCTCCGGTGGTAGGATCGGTCATCAGGGAGAAGTATGGAAGACCCGCTTTGGCCAGTTGCGTAAGTTTGGCGGAGGTTTTAGCCAATTGCATGAGCGAAATGCTGGATTCCATCATGCGGGCACCTCCTGATTTGGCGATAATCAGCAGGGGACATTTGCGGGCAATGGCTTGATCGATGGCCCTGGCAATTTTTTCCCCGACAACGGACCCCATCGATCCGCCGATAAATTCAAAATCCATACATCCGATGACCAGCCGGTTGCCGTCAACCAGCCCTTCAGCCACCGCAATAGCGTCACCCAACCCGGTCTTGGATTGGGCTTCCAGAAGCCGCGCCTGGTAGGGTTTCAGATCGGTAAAAGGGAGGAAATCAACGGAACGGAGCTTATCAAAAAGCAATTTATACTTACTTTCATCAAATATGATGTCAAAATATTCTTCCGAATTGAGGCGACTGTGGTAGTCGCAATACGGGCAAATCTTGAGGTTTTCCAGAAATTCCTTGTTCCGATAAGCCTTTTTGCATTCCGGGCATTTAACCCAGACGCCATCGGGAGCTTCCTTTTTCTCCCGGGTTGTGGTCGTAATGCCTTCCTTTAATCGTTTAAACCAGCTCACACTTTCCTTTTGGTAATGTCCGGAATCGCCGAACGGGTAATTTCCGCAGCAAATAAAGATAGCGAAATGCCACTACAGCCAACGGGAAGCGAATCAGGCGATCGTCACTTCCGGGCTCAGATAAACGTCCTGAATGGCGTGCAACAAAGCCGCTCCCTCTTTCATGGGTCGCTGGAAAGCTTTGCGTCCTGCGATAAGTCCGGCTCCGCCGGCCCTCTTGTTGATCACAGCGGTGACCACGGCCTCCGCCAGATCGCTTTCTCCGCTGGATGCCCCGCCGGAGTTGATCAGACCGGCCCTTCCCATATAGCAGTTGGCCACCTGATAACGGCACAAATCGATCGGGTGATCACTGGATAGTTCGGAATACATTTTCGGATGGCTCTTGGCAAATTTGATGGCCGTAAAGCCTCCGTTATTCTCGGGGAGTTTCTGTTTGATGATATCGGCCTGGATGGTAACCCCGAGGTGGTTGGCCTGCCCTGTAAGGTCAGCCGCAACGTGATAATCCTTGTCTCCTTTAACGTTAAAGGCTTCGCTGCGGGTATAGCACCACAGAATGGTTACCATGCCCAATTCATGGGCGTGTTGAAAGGCTTCGGCAATCTCAATCAATTGACGATTGGACTCCGGTGCGCCAAAATAGATCGTAGCTCCGACCGCTACCGCACCCATATTCCAGGCTTCTTCTACCGTTCCAAACAAAATCTGGTCATACTTATTGGGATAAGTCATCAGTTCGTTGTGGTTCAGTTTGACAACCAGTGGAATCCGGTGGGCGAACTTGCGGGCAACGATACCCAGCACACCAAACGTTGAAGCAACCGCATTGCAACCTCCCGCGATGGCGAGTTCAACGATATTTGCGGGATCAAAGTAGATCGGATTCGGGGCGAAAGATGCTCCTGCCGTGTGTTCAATACCCTGATCTACCGGGAGAATGGACAAATACCCCGTGCCGGCCAGGCGACCGTGATTGTAGAGCGATTGCATGTTTCGGAGCACCTGCGGATTGCGGTCTGAATCCATCCATACCCTGCTGACAAAGTCCGCACCGGGCAGATGCAGATGATCGCGGGAAATAGTCTTGCACTGGTGGCCGAGAAAGTATTCGGCGCGATCGCCAAGCAGTTTGGAAATGTTTGTATTAGCCATGGAAATGCGCTGGGTTAATCTTCCGTTTGACGTGAACGGGTTCAGGGTAACAGTTTGGATTTAGCACCGGGCTTTTCGGGCCAAGACTCACCGATTATTCAGGTAGCGAATCAGCCCGGGATTCCCGTCAGGAGCCCACCCGGCGGGGGCGAAGTTCGGCATTCGGTTATCAAATGCCAAAGCGGGAGGTCAGACTTGCCGGCTGATGCTCAGGATAAAACCTGAATCAGGTCGTATTTGGTAACAATATGAATGACACCGGCAGCGTCTTCGGTAAGCAGGGCGGCATTGGGTTTTCTCAATAATTCGCCAAATTCCCTGACCGGTGAATTAATGGCCACACGGGGAAATGGCGGATCCATAATCTTGCCTACCGCCCTGTCCCGGACACCGGGGTCTGCGAGCAGGTGGTAGAGAATGGTACTTTCCGTTACACTTCCCGTGATGGCGCCGTTCTCCCCCACCGGCATCTGAGAAATCTCGGCAGATTTCATTTGCTCCAAAACGTGGGAAACGGTTTCATCGGGCCGGACACTGACGAGGCTTCGATGTCTTTTCCGGTTCACGATTTCCTGCAGGCTCACTTCGGAGTCAAGGAATCCATGGTCGCGCATCCAATCATCATTAAATGCCTTGCCCACATACCGGGAAGCGTGGTCGTGACAAATAATCACCACCAAATCATCCGGTTTGAGCTGGTCTTTAAGCTGAATCAGGCCGGCTACCGCTGAGCCGGCACTGTTACCGACCAACAGCCCTTCTTCCCGGGCCAGCCTGCGGGTCATCACCAGGCCGTCTTTGTCCGTTACTTTTTCGAAAAGATCAATCACCGAAAAATCAACATTCTTGGGCAGGATGTCTTCACCAATGCCTTCGGTGATATAGGGATAGATTTCTTTGGGATCGAATATTCCGGTTTCGTGGTATTTTTTGAAAACGGACCCATAGGTATCAATTCCCCAGACCTTGATGGCCGGATTTTTCTCTTTGAGATAGAGCCCGGCACCGGAAATTGTACCGCCGGTTCCGACACCGACCACGAGATGCGTGACCTTTCCCCCGGTTTGCTCCCAGATTTCGGGACCGGTGGTTTCGTAGTGAGCCTGGCGGTTGGCCAGGTTGTCGTATTGGTTCAGGTAAACAGAATTGGGAATTTCCAGAGCAAGTCTCGCGGCAACGGAATAATAGGAACGGGGGTCCTTGGGTTCAACGTTGGTCGGACAAACGATCACTTCCGCCCCAACGGCTTTAAGCATGTCAATTTTCTCCCGGGATTGCTTGTCTGTGGTGGTGAAAATGCATCGGTAACCTTTGACACAAGCCGCGATGGCGAGACCCATGCCCGTGTTCCCGGAAGTGCCCTCCACGATGGTTCCGCCCGGCTTCAGTTTGCCTTCCGCTTCGGCGACCTCAATCATCTTCAGCGCCATCCGGTCTTTGATGGAGTTGCCGGGATTGGTTGTCTCCACTTTAACGCAAATGGTGCCCGGCACCCCGTTAACCACCTTGTTCAGCCGGACGATGGGGGTATTGCCGATGGTCTCCAGGACGTTTCGGTAAATCATACTTTAAAGATAATGGATTTCCAGGGCCGGCAGAAGGCGGATCCCGGATCGGATTACAGGGATTACGCTGGAAAACTACACCCCGAATACCCGATTTCGTCAGACCGCAGCGAACGCATT
Organism: Bacteroidota bacterium; assembly: GCA_031402635.1. Lineage (GTDB taxonomy): Bacteria > Bacteroidota > Bacteroidia > Chitinophagales > BACL12 > WGOA01. The sequence continues at coordinate 11,473 of JANNSM010000344.1, forward strand.
GCCCGGTTAATCCTGACCGGAAGTGTTTTGGACCGCAGCGTATTCCAATTCGACCAAAACCTTGGGATCATGAGTCTGCAAAGCTTTGGCAGCCCCCTGCGATAATTTGATAATCGCCCGGCTGTCATCCAGATTCT
>JANNSM010000345.1:0-7345 GCA_031402635.1 Bacteroidota bacterium
GGACATTTGATGCTGATGGTAGGGCTTGAAGCTTGGCTTGGACATAGCCCTAAAATCAGTAAAAAGAATAGAATAGTATATTTAATACCAATCTTCTTATCCACAAAATGAACAAAAGGGGCTGCCCTTTTGAGACAGCCCTCTTATTTTTTTTGTCGCTACAAGCCGCCTACCATGATGGACGGGTCGCCGTTATCGGGGGCGCGAAGCCAGGGAATCAGTGCTGATTGACAGGTTGGATTGTTGAACTAATCGCCGGATATTACTCCATCAAATCAACAACATGTTAAAAACTACTTTTTCCTTATTTGTGGCTGGGCTATTGAGCGTAAGCTTACAAGCGCAAGTCTGCGACCCCTCCGTTGCCCCAACAGGGTTGACTTCAGCCTACATCCCTGGCACCGGAGCCTTACTGGAATGGAATGCGGTACCGGGAAGTGTCGGGGTGCAGTTGCGGGTGGATTTACCCTCGGGCTCCACCATTAACCGCAGGATCATTGGCTCGGAAAGGGATCAGTTTGCTGTACCGGATGCTTTGCTAACCCCTGGAACATACACCTGGCGTGTTCAGGCGGCTTGCAGTACAATTCCGCCTTACAGTGTGACACCGATTTCCTCAAGTGCGACTTTCGAGAAGGATTTCCCAAACTGCGGGACGGTAACTGACATTGACGGCAATGTGTACAGCACGGTACAGATTGGCAGCCAGTGCTGGACAGATGAGAATGTAAAGATGGAGCATTATCGGAGCGGAGATGCGATACCATCGGGCTTAAGCGATGCTTCCTGGCAAACCACCAGCAGTGGGGCTTCTACGATTTACGATAACAATCCAACCAACAAAGTTACCTATGGTCTGTTGTACAATGGGTTCGCCGCAATTGACGTTCGTGGACTTTGCCCTACGGGCTGGCACGTGCCAACGGATGCGGAGTGGATGCAGTTGGTGGATTTTCTGGGTGGCTTTGCTGTTGCAGGAGGTAAAATGAAGACCACTGGAACCTCAGGTGCCGGCACAGGTCTATGGTCGGCACCGAATGTCGCTGCCAGCAACAGCAGTGGGTTTTCCGGGCTTCCGGGAGGCAACCGCGCACCCAGTGGTTTGTTCGGCGTTCAAGGAAACCAAGGTTATTGGTGGAGTTCGAGTGTGGGCGCAACACAAGCGTTTAACCGGGAATGTACATTCGGAGGCGGGGATTTGATAAATGGCTCCAACGATCAGCATTACGGTTTCTCCGTCCGCTGTCTTAAGGATTAAGGCCTACTTGACTCTTTGTCACTTTGACGCATCACAAGCCCCCGTTCTGTTCGCAGGCGGGGGTTTTTGTTTGTATGCTGGGCACCATTTGCCATGCCGCCTTCCTGGCTGAAAAGGTCGCCTCCTCGCGCTGACCTTTGCAATCAGCGCTAATTGACGGTAAAAGCCCCGCCCTCAATCCTGGAGGCAACGGACACTTTGTCCATCTTCCCGTTCGTAGTTGTCCATCTCTGCTTTGCGGCTATCACCGCCATAGAGTTGCAGGTACCAGGAGTACACAGAGTCCCCAGGCGTTGAACTCCAGAAGTAGCCGTTTATACTGAGGTAGTAAAACGCCTGACTTTTGCCGAGGTAGTAGCCGCCCAACTGGCCCCCAAAGCTGCCGTTGCGGCCGGAAATAAGTGCTTTGTAAGCCTTCGTTCCGTCCCCGCCATAGGCCGTCAACAAATTTTCAAAATCTTGCTGGCTTGGCAAACGCCAGCCAGCGGGACAAGCATTGATGGCCGTCTGCCAGTTGTACAGGTGGCCGTAATTGATGCAGTTCGAAGATTGGTTCTCGTAACACCACGAACCGAACGCCGCGTAGTTCAGGTTCTCCTCCATCCACTTCTTGCCGTCTGGCAAACGGCTCCAGGAGTACGATTGGCTGTCTCTGGAGTCGGTGAACGTACCCGAAGTTTGGGCGCTACCATCACGCCACGATAGTACCGCCATACAAAGCAATGCAAGGCTCCACACGGGGAAGGGAATGAGTCGCAGCATTTTAGTCTGTTTACTGTAAAGCTACATTGGGGCATTGCAATGAAATGAAGGGCCTCAACGGCAGATTGCCCACTGAAAAAATTCAAACATTTTTATTTTATCTAATCTATGTATAACTAACTGATTTCCAATAACACAACATTAAGGGGATTAAAAGACCTTTATTATTTACTACGCTTTCGATCTTTGCACCCGAAAATCTGTCTCCCTATACCTTTCTGTCCGCATCTTACGCAACCAAATCATGGCTCGAAAAAGTAAATCGGGTGGGGCCGAAATCCCCGAGAAGTTCCACGCCACCGGCCGTCAGCGAGTAGTTATTGAAAATCTGCGACCGCTGCTCGAAGGCGGATTCCCCGTCAAGCGCGTGCCTGGCGATTTGGTAGAGGTCCACGCCGACATGTTTGCTGATGGTCACGATGTGATGCGGGCCGCCATCTTTTTCAAACACATTACCGAACGTTCCTGGAAGTCGGTGCAGATGATTTCGCCCCAGGAAGACGTTTGGTCAGGCAGTTTCACCGTAGAGAAGCAGGGCGAATACGAATTCTATGTCAGCGGCTGGATTGATATCCTCGAAAGCTGGCGGCATGGACTGGAGCGCAAGGTTGCCGCCGGCCAGGATGTGGCCGTGGAAATGCTCGCGGGCGCCGTCGAGTTTCGCAAGGCAGCGGCAATTCAAAAAGGGAAAGAAAAGAAAAAGATGGAGGGCCTTGCCGAATTGCTGGAAGACAGAGGCAGAATCAACGAGGCCATCAAAGTAGCCCTGAACGCGGCAACCGAAGATCTCATCGCTGAAGTCCCCACGTTCGTGGACTGTACCCAGAGCGCCGTTCAGCGAGTCCGGGTCGAACGACGCCGCGCGGGCTTCAGTTCATGGTATGAGTTTTTCCCCCGCTCTGCTTACGGATCGGCATCCGTTCACGGCACGTTCAACGATGCCGTCAAAAACGTGCTCCCCATGATTTCCTACATGGGATTTGATGTCATTTATCTTCCGCCGATTCACCCCATCGGGGTAGCGTTCCGCAAGGGACCCAACAACAGCACCACATCGCATCCGGGAGATCCCGGCTCGCCCTGGGCTATCGGCTCGGCGGAAGGCGGACATACCGCTATTCACCCAGAGCTCGGCACCCTGGAAGATTTCCGCAATTTTGTTCAGGCTGCCGGCAGCCATGACATCGAAGTGGCGCTTGATCTGGCGTTTCAGTGTTCGCCCGACCATCCCTGGGTTCAGGCGCATCCGGAATGGTTTCGCTGGAGACCTGACGGCACCGTTCAATACGCCGAAAACCCGCCCAAAAAATACCAGGATGTTCTGCCGATCTATTTTGAAACGGAAGACTGGCAGCCCCTCTGGATTGCCCTGCGCGATGTGGTGGTTTACTGGATTGAACAGGGCGTAACCATCTTCAGGGTGGACAACCCGCATACCAAGCCCTTCAACTTCTGGGAATGGCTGCTGGCCGATATTTACGAAACCTACCCCGACATCATTTTCCTATCCGAAGCCTTTACCAGGCCCAGGATTATGGCCCGCCTTGCCCAAATTGGTTTTCATCATTCCTATACCTATTTCAACTGGAAATATTCCAAAGGAGATTTTGAGCAGTACCTCAACGAGCTGGTGGGCAGCCCGATGCGCGAATACTTCCGGCCCAATTTCTGGCCCAATACCCCGGACATCCTGGGCTGGAACCTGCAATATGCCGAAGAGCCGCAATTTGTGATCCGCTACATTCTGGCAGCCACGCTTTCGTCCAACTACGGCATTTATGGTCCGGTTTACGAACTGGCCATCAACGATCCGGTTGCCGGAAAAGAAGAGTACAGCTATTCGGAAAAGTATGAAATCAAGGCCTGGGATTTTCAGACCGAAACGCCCTTCCGCAAATTGATTGCCCGGGTCAACCGTATCCGCAAGGATATGCCGGCGCTTCAGGATACCTTCAACATCACGTTTAACCAGACCGATTCTGACCAACTGCTCAGCTATACCAAAATTGATGCGAGCGGAAGGGACATTGTGCTGGTAGTGGTTAATCTCAATCCACAGGCTACGGTATCCGGCTGGGTCCGCGTTCCACTGTGGCGCATCGGCATGAACGATGGCCAGCGGATGATTTTGCAGGACCTGATCACCAACGTGGAATACACCTGGGACCGGGAATGGAACTACGTGGAGCTCGACCCGCGGAGAATACCTTTCCACCTTTTCCGACTGATAAAAACCTGATATGGCTGCTGCCCCACAACGCCCGCTTCGCGCCTCCTCCTGGGGTGCACTCTTTGCAGGACCGGACAACGTCCGCATTCTGGAAAATTCCGAACTGGCTGCCTGGTTGAGGCGTACCCGTTGGTTCGGGGGCAAAGCATCCACTATTGAATCGTGCCGGATTGATGACCGCGTTTATCTTCCGGTAGGGGAACTCGGTGCGTGGTTGGGCATTATCCGCGTCAATTACCGCGGAAAGCACACAGAAAACTATGCGGTGCTGCTGGGCTGGTGCCCTAACCAGGCCGCAGATGCCATGCCGGACAATACCCGGGTAACCGCAGCAGTGGTGGACGGGGTGCAGGGATTCATCGTTGACGGGCTTTACCTGCCCGGCGTTCGCGATGCACTTTTTTCCTACCTGCTTGAGGCCCGGGAATTTGCGCTGGGAGATCTGGTCGTTCGTTTTTTGCCGGGCCGTTCGCTGTCGCAGGAACACGATGTGCTCCCGTCTCGTGTCTTGAACGCCGAGCAGAGCAACTCCGCCATAGTTTACGACAACCGCTTTCTTCTCAAACTCTACCGCAAGGTTGAATATGGGATCAATCCCGATCTGGAAGTGACCCGTTACCTGACCAAGCAGGCAGGATTTCCGCACATTCCGGCATACCGCGGGGCGGTAGAAATGCTCGGTCCTGAAGGCAAGACGCTTGTTCTGGCCATGTTTCAGGACTGGGTGCACAATCAGGGAGATGCCTGGACCCTTACCCTGAGTCACCTGGTGGGCTACTACCAGGGCATTCGCGATCGCAACCTGACGAATCAGATTCCCCCCTCGGTCCCCGAATACCTCGAAGACTTTGGCGCCCTTCCGGAACCGTTTAACGAACTGATCGGCGAACACTATTTCGGTTTGGTTGACAAACTGGCCAACCGCACATCAGGGATGCACAAGGCCATGGCTTCCGGCAAGGCAGGTGGCGCCTTCACCGCCGACCTTCAGGAAGAAGGGCAATTAGAAGCCTATAGCCAGGCCATCCATGAACTGACCAGGAGCCGCTTTGAAATGCTGCGCTCCCTGCTCGACATTCTCAAAGTGGAAATAAGGCTTGAAGCCGAAGAATTGATCCGTCTTGAACCCGAAGTGGACCGGATATTCTCAGCCCTGTCGCGGGATCAGACGCCCGGCAAACTCACCAGGATTCACGGGGATTACCACCTCGGTCAGGTGCTTTTTACCGGGGAGGACTTTGTGGTGCTTGATTTTGAAGGCGAACCGGATAAGCCTCACGCCGAGCGCCGCCGCAAGTATTCGCCGCTTAAAGACGTGGCCGGAATGGTTCGCTCTTTTCATTACGCCGTCCACGCTGCTATTTTGCAGATGCCAGAGGAGAACGGCAGCAACGAGGAACTCGGTGCCTGGGCTACGGCTTGGTACCGCATCATCGCCAACCGCTTCCTTGACCAGTATCTTGAAGGGATGCTGGGAACGGAACTGTTGCCGGCAGATCGCGCGGCAACTATGCGACTGCTCAGGGCATTTATTCTTGAAAAAGCCGTGTACGAATTGGGCTACGAACTAAACAACCGCCCCGAATGGGTTGCTATTCCTTTACAAGGCATCCGCCACATCGTTAAAAGTTATGCCGCAACCTGACCGCATCCGGGTTTCCCGTTTTACAGATCTTGACATTCACCTTTTTCGAGAAGGAACACATTGCCGGCTTTACGAAAGTTTCGGCGCTCACCTGATGGAGGCGGGAGGGAAGCAGGGAACCTATTTTGCCGTATGGGCACCTAATGCTTCTGCGGTCTCGGTCATCGGTGATTTTAACGGATGGAATAGCAGCAGCGATCCGATGGATGTGCGCTGGGACAGTTCGGGAATCTGGGAAGTGTTCATTCCAGGAGCGGCAAAAGGACAGACCTACAAGTACCGGATTACCAATGCCCAATCCGGCGAAGTTCTCGAAAAGGGTGATCCTTATGCCTTTGCCTGGGAAGTTCCGCCAAAGACAGCCTCGGTGATTTGGGAACTGGATTACCACTGGAAGGATGCGGATTGGATGAAAGCCCGCGCGGGACTTGACCTCAACCGTCCGGTATCGGTTTACGAAATCCATCCGGGTTCCTGGAAGCGGGTGGCTTCAGAAGGCTACCGTTCGCTCAGCTACCTGGAGCTCTCCGAAAAGCTCGCGGATTATGTTCAGGACCTTGGCTTCACGCATGTCGAATTCATGCCCGTCATGGAGCACCCGTTTTTCGGCTCCTGGGGGTATCAGGTCACCGGATTTTTCGCCCCGACATCGCGCTACGGTACCCCACAGGAATTCATGGTCCTGGTGGATGCGCTTCACGCCCGCGGAATCGGTATCATCCTGGACTGGGTGCCTTCACACTTCCCCGAAGATGCCTTTGGCATTGCGAGATTTGACGGTAGCTCCCTGTATGAACACCTCGATCCACGCAAGGGATTTCACCCCGATTGGAAGAGCCTGATCTTCAACTACGGCCGGCACGAGGTCCGGTCATTCCTGCTCTCCAGCGCCGGCTTCTGGATGGACCGCTACCACGCCGACTCGCTGCGCGTGGATGCCGTAGCATCGATGCTCTACCTCGATTATTCCCGCAAAGCAGGCGAATGGGAACCGAACCAGTACGGCGGCAACGAAAACCTCGAGGCCATTGAGTTCCTCAAGCAGCTTAACCTCAGCCTCTACCGCGATTTTCCCGGAATTCAAACCATCGCCGAAGAATCCACAGCCTGGCCTATGGTCAGCCGGCCTACTTACATGGGTGGCCTTGGTTTCGGCATGAAATGGATGATGGGTTGGATGCACGACACGCTGTTGTATTTTAAGCGGGATCCGATTTACCGTCGCTTCCACCAACAGGACCTGACGTTCAGCTTGCTGTACGCTTTCACCGAAAACTTCATGCTGCCTCTTTCTCACGATGAAGTCGTTCACGGAAAAGGTTCTTTGCTGGGTCGAATGCCCGGTGACGACTGGCAGCAGTTTGCCAACCTGCGACTGATGTACGCTTACATGTTTACGCATCCGGGAACCAAACTATTGTTTATGGGCGGTGAATTCGGTCAGCGCTCG
>JANNSM010000346.1:0-12315 GCA_031402635.1 Bacteroidota bacterium
GGACATTTGATGCTGATGGTAGGGCTTGAAGCTTGGCTTGGACATAGCCCTAAAATCAGTAAAAAGAATAGAATAGTATATTTAATACCAATCTTCTTATCCACAAAATGAACAAAAGGGGCTGCCCTTTTGAGACAGCCCCTTTTTTAATGATTGGGTTTAGTATGGGCAGATTACGTTTGACCATTCAGGTTGGATAGCCAGAGTCATTCCTGCCTAAAATTGCCCACTAGCCAGTTACTGAACGGAGAACCGGATGGTTTCTGTCGGGTTTCCTGAACGGCCTTCGTAGCGGGCTACGAGCAAGTAAATGCCCGGCTCGAGGTTGTCCAAGGCGATGGTTTGCACGCCATCGGTCCATGCCTGGGGCTGGATCACCTGGCGCAGACGGCCAAGGCCGTCCATGATTTCCAAGCTGCTCAACCCGAATCCGGTTTCGACCGTTAGTTGCGTAGAAGCGGGATTGGGCCAGATGTTCAGCGTTGCAGAAGCGGCGACGGCTTCGGGCAATTCCTGCATTTCGCGGGCAACCGGAACACTGAAGGTATCCCAGACCGAGAAGCCTGTGGCGTCAACTGTTGGGGTGATGCTGCAGGCACAGCGAACCCGGTAACGCCAGGTGGTCCCTGCACCCAGGAGGCTGTACGGAATATTGGTTGTGGTTGGTGCAGCCCCGATCAGGTTTTGTGTGGGGGAAGGGCCGGGAGGGGTTAGACGCTGGGCTCCGAGCTGGCAGGCCACCGAGCCGGGAATCGGATCCCAGCTCAGGGTAACCCGGGTGGCCGAGTTGGTATGGATTGGGTTGCTTGGTGGTGTTGCCGTGGAGCAGGTAAAGGAGCAAACGATATCCACCGTCAGATCGGTTGATGTCGCATAACACAGGGGAAGGGAACCGGTGCAAGGCTGTCCGGCCTGAAGGTTGATCTGATCCCAGGAGTAAATGATATTATCCAGCGCATCGGCGCCGCCAAAGGCCAGGATACTGTTTACCCAGGGTCCAAGTCCGGTCACGTCGCTGCCGTTGAAGATGCCCACGGAGTTGTAAACACTGCATACGTCAATTCCCTGGACCAGCTCGGCAAACGTACAGCAGGGAGTAAACAGGAAGCTGCCATTTAGCAGCGTTTGCGCAAAACTCTGGAGGTCTGCGAGGTCATAAGTCACGGCCGTTACAATGAACTGATCGCCATCGGCAAGTCCGGCGGCCTGCGGATCAAATGCACCGGTGCTGTTGATGGCGAGGATCCTTGGACCAAAGGCCGAACTGTCTTCGTTGTAAACAATATCCGAAGGGTCCTGAAACACGTACTCCCGGTTGGGGAGACCGGCCGTGTAACCGCTAACGGTGGGAGGTGCCCATAGCGATCCATCGGCACAAATAGTGGGCTGGCTGGTGCTCAGGGTTCCACCGGAACCGGCGGCAAGACCGCAGTTCTGAACCTGCGCATTCAGCGTAGCCGGACCAATCAGGTTGCCGGCCAACGCCATGCACAGGGCAAACGAAAGACGGGGTAAAGTAATGATCATGTGGGATTTGATTTAGCGTGAATAAAGTGGTGGAATTATTCCACAAGCGCCCGAACCGACGTAGTCCAGTCCGGCGTCTTGATGCGCAGCGTATGATAGCCCGGCACCAGGCCGGAGAAATCCAGTTGAAGAGCGTTTTTGCCGGGATTGATTACTGCGGCGGACAACATAACCTGACGACCGGTCAGGTCCGTGACCTCTAATTGTGCCGATCCGCTCCAGGTACTCACGAAGCTGATCTGGTATTGTCCCCGAACGGGATTGGGACCGGACTGAAACTGGCTGATCCAGTTGGCGGCGTCAACCGGGGCAATGGCGATGACGGTTCCGGTATCCACCGTAAAGCAGACCGTATTGGAGGTAGCATAACACATTCTGCCGCCCGGGGTGCAGGGTGCTCCGGGAGGAATGACATTGATGAAGGAATCCACCAGGAAGGCAATGGAAGGAAAAGTAGGCTGAATACCGTAAGCCACCGCAAAATCCGCGATGTCGTTAAAGTCTTCCAGGTCGGCTCCTTCTAAAATGCCGGCATCCACCAACAGGCTGCAGACATCCACACCCTGGGTAGCTTCGGCAAAAAGGCAGCAGGCTACGCCGAGGAATTCACCGCTGTAAAGCGTATCCACCTGATCCTGCAACACGCCCAGCGAGAAGGACCAGGAAAAAACACAAAATTCGTCTTCCCGCACTAGCCCCAGATCAGCGCCGGCGTCAACGCGGCCGGTATTGTTTGCCAGCAGAATTCGTGGACCAGTGGTGCCCGAGAAATCATCGAAGACCAGATCGTTAGGGTTGGTAAAAATGAATTGCACCAAATCAAGCCCAGACGATTCACCGCTCAAGGTAAGGCTGGGGCTCAGGGAACCGATATAGGCGACACTGCCGCCGGTGCTCAGGGTGCCCCCGGAGCCTGCGGGCAGGTCACAGTTTTGGGTTTGGGCCGCAAGAGACCTTGCCAGCAACAGGGTAAGGAAGAGGAAAGTGGCTTGGCGAAGAACGGGGCCGCTCTTCGTCAAAAGAAAAAGTAGTTTAAGCTTCAAGATTAAGTGATTAGAGAAAGGGAATGATGTAAACAGGATCGAAACCAGCCCGAAGGACAATACGCCAAGAGAGGGAAGGGGAAAATCCGGGCTAAATTAGCCAGTGAAGCCAAGAGGGTTATCCTTTTAAAAAGTGATTTTTCCACAACAGCCGGTTTTATCGCCATCGGCAGACGATAAAGCCCGGGATTATTTCAATGCCTGGTATGCCAGCCGCAACTGGACTCCCTTTCCTTTTCAACTGGAAATGCTGGAAGCAGTGGTCAGTGGAACCTCCGGTGTGCTGAACGCACCTACAGGCAGCGGAAAAACCTATGCCACCTGGATTCCTTTGCTGTGCCGTCATATGGCGGCAAACAGCAGGGGAGTAGAAAATTCAGAGGATGGTCTTAAAATACTGTGGATCACGCCGTTAAGAGCCTTAGCTAAAGATATTTGCAAAGCACTTCAGGCAGCTTGTGACGCTTACGACCTGCCCTGGTCCGTTCAGTTGCGCACGTCCGACACCCCTTCGAACCAAAAACAGGCTCAGATAAAGCGGTTGCCCCAGGCGTTGGTGACCACACCAGAAAGCCTTCACCTTTTTCTGGCCCGAAAGGGCTACGGAAAAATGCTCGGAGGCCTCCAGGCCGTGGTGGTGGACGAGTGGCATGAGCTGATCGGGTCCAAGCGCGGCGTGCAGGTGGAATTGGCCCTGAGCAGGTTGCGGGTGCTCAATCCGGGGTTGCAGACCTGGGGAATTTCGGCCACTATCGGCAATCTGGTGCAAGCCGCCGAAGTTCTTCTCGGAACGGGCATGAATGCCGAAAACTCAGTGATTATCCGGGCTGATATCCAAAAGGCGCTGGACATGCGAACCATCCTTCCCGATGACCTGGCCGACCTCAGTTGGGGCGGTCACCTCGGTACCCGTTTGCTCGGTAAAGTCAGGCCGGTTCTGGACCAGGCGGGAACCACGCTGGTCTTTACCAATACCCGTTCACAGGCAGAAATCTGGTACCAGAAATTACTCGAAGCCGACCCATCGCTGGCCGGGTTGATGGCCATGCACCACGGGTCGCTGGACCGGGAGCTGCGGGAATGGGTGGAAAACGCGATCAGCGACGGCAGTTTGAAAGCGGTGGTCTGCACGTCCAGTCTTGACTTGGGGGTAGATTTCAGGCCGGTGGATAACGTGGTTCAGATCGGCGGGCCGAAAGGTGTTGCCCGATTCATCCAGCGGGCGGGTCGCAGCGGCCACCGTCCCGGAGAAAAAAGCCTCATCCATTTTGTTCCGACCCATGCTCTGGAATTACTCGAAGCCTCCGCGCTTCAGGAGGCGCTTTTGCAGGACTATGTCGAAAAACGGGTGCCGCTCCGGGCGTGTTTTGATGTTTTGGTCCAGTACCTCGTAACCCTTGCCGTTTCGGATGGTTTTCGCGCCGAAGAACTGCTTCCGGAAATCCGGAGCACCTGGTGTTTTCAGGACTTAAGCGACGAAGAATGGCGCTGGTGTCTTCAGTTCATCACGGTCGGCGGGCCGAGTTTGCGCCAATACGATGAGTTTCACCGGGTAACCTGGGACGACGGTGTGTTCCGCGTGGCCAATACCAACATTGCAAGACGCCATCGCCTTCATATCGGCACCATTGTCAGCGATTCTATGCTCCGGGTTCGCTATCAGACCGGCGGTAATCTGGGCAGCATTGAAGAGTATTTCATCAGTCGTCTGAAGCCCGGTGACGTGTTCTGGTTTGCCGGTAAAGTGCTGGAGCTCATTCAGGTGCGGGAAATGGACGTGATGGTGCGCCGTTCGCATCGCAAAACCGGCACCGTGCCCCAGTGGAATGGCGGGAGAATGGGCTTTACTTCGTTTTTATCCCGACTGCTGCGCGAGGAGCTAACCCGGGTTGAAGAAGGGCGTGGCAACCGTCCGGAATTACAGGCGCTTGAACCCCTTTTTGCGCTTCAGCGCAGGCGTTCCCTGATCCCTGACAAACAGACCCTGCTGATCGAAGCGTTGGAAACCGAAGACGGTCATCACCTGTTTGTTTTTCCCTTTGAAGGACGCCAGGTTCACGAAGGCATGGCCGGCCTGATGATCTGGCGCATGAGCCGCTTTCACAAGGCCACCTATTCGATGGCGATGAACGATTACGGTTTTGAGTTGCTCAGCGACCAGCCCGTTCCGGTAGAGCAGGCGCTTGACGAAGGCGTGTTTGACCCGCGCAACCTGACGGACGACTTGTTGCAAAGTGTCAATGCTGCCGAAATGGCCCAGCGCCGGTTCCGGGATATCGCCTGTATTGCCGGCCTCACGTTTCCGGGTTACCCGGGCAAGCTGAAGAAAACCAAGCATCTTCAGGCATCCTCCGGGCTTATTTACCGGGTTTTTGCCGACTACGATCCCCAGAACCTGCTGCTGCGCCAGGCCGTTTCGGAAGTTCTGGATCTGCAGATGGAAGAAGTGCGGATGCGGGCAGCACTGCTGCGGATCAGCAAGCAGACTGTGCGGGTGGTTAAAACCGAAAAACCCAGTCCTTTTGCCTTTCCGATTTTAGCCGAGCGTTTCCGGGAAAGGATGAGTACGGAGAGCATCGCGGCCAGAATCCGCAAAATGCAGCTTGATGACTGATGGAAACTTCGTCAAACCACCTGCCGGTGCGGTAGAGGTTCAATGGGCGGGAGAAACCTGGTTTGCCGATCCTTCCGGCGCGCTGTGGTGGCCTGTGCAACGAGCTTTGTTGCTGGCCGACTTGCATTTCGGCAAGGTAGGGCATTTTAGAAAAGCCGGGGTGCCGTTGCCGCAGTCCGCTTTTGACAAAAGCCTTAGGAAACTCGACGCACTAATTGATGCATATCGTCCTGATAGTCTTATTGTTTTGGGTGATTTATTCCACAGTGATTACAATCTGGAGATCGAATATTTTCGCGCCTGGCGAAAACGCCATCGGCACCTTTCCCTGCAACTGGTCCGAGGAAACCACGACATTTTGCCCCGGCAAATCCTGACCGGTTTGTCGGTCGAAGACCTGGGAATTTGTCACCGCTCAGGCCAGATGGAGTTGGTTCACCAGCCCGATCAGGTGGTCATGGATAATCCGGATAAAGCAACCTTTTTTAGGCTTTCCGGCCATATTCATCCCGGTGTGCGGCTGCGGGGTGGGGGCCGGCAAAGTTTATTCCTGCCCTGTTTCTGGTTTGGGCAAAGTCAGGCTTTGCTGCCGGCTTTTGGCGCCTTTACCGGTCTTTATGGCATTCGTCCGGGGCCGGGTGACCGGGTGCTCGTGCTCACCGGGGAGGACATTTTTGATTTAACCCCGAAAGGCTAATTCCCTAACTTTGCCGCCGGTCTGACTTATTCAGATTATTAATCACACGACGGAAAACACGATTCAACATGAAAAAACAACGACTTTTTTGGAGCGGTTGGATGGCCGCGCTGCTATTACCGGTGGTGCCGGTCAGTGGTCAGGTTTCTATCCCGGCAACAGCCATCCCGGTAACTGTTGACTTTACCGGTTTTCTGGGAACAGGTTTTCAGCCGGTTCCCAGCCCGGGACAATTGGACAGCGATGACTGGGCTGTTACCGGACTTTCCGACGGCGCGATGAACTTCGGTGATACCAAAACTACCGGAGATTTTGCCCGGCTGGCTACCAGCGGCGGAGTAACAACCGGCGGGCTTTACGCCCTGACCCTTTCCGGCAACCCGGCCTTGATGGTGCAGCCCGGAAGCAGCGATTGGAACCCGGGAACGATCACCCTTCGATTTATCAACAACACGGGCAGTACCCTGGAAGAGCTTGCTATTTCTTATGACTTGCTGGTACTCAACAACGAAGACCGTTCCAACTCCTTTAATTTTCTTTATTCAACGGATAACCTGGCCTATACCGCGGTACCGGCTCTAAACTATACTTCCGTGGCCCTGCGGGATATTCCTGCCTCGCAGGTGACAGTGCCTCAGAGCACCATCATCACCGGACTGACGATCCCCAGCGGAGCATTCGTCTATCTGCGTTGGGCCGGCGCTGACGTGGGCGGCAGCGGTTCCCGCGACGAATTTTCCCTTGACAATATCAGCTTGACTGCGTCGGCAGGTGCTTCGGTTTCAGCTTTTGATTTCGATGCATCTTCGATCTCGGTCAGCGAAGGGGATGATTCGGTTTTCCTTTCGGTGAGCATTTCAGAAGAAGCCGATTGCTCGGTGGAAGTAGCCCTCAGCGGCGGCAGCGCTTCCAATGGAGCGGACTTTGATTTTTCCGGTCCCGCCTTATTGTCATTCAGCATTGGCGGACCGCTGAGTGGTTCTGTTGGAATTGACCTGCTCGAGGACCTGGCCCTCGAAGGTCCCGAGACCCTGAGCCTGATTTTACAGAATGCCACAGGCGGTTGTATTCTGGGAGCAGTGACTTTGAACACAGTCACGATCGCAGACAACGATGTGGCTCCGGTCGGTGCCTGTCAGAATTTGTACTTCTCCGAATACCTGGAAGGAAGTGCCAACAACAAAGCTCTGGAAATTTACAACCCCACCGGAGCTGCCGTTGACTTGAGCGCATATTCCGTAAAGGCATTCAACAATGGGGCTGTTTCACCCACCAATACCCAGCCTTTGGCTGGAATTCTGGCCGCCGGTGATGTTTATATTATCGCAAATTCCGCCGCCGACAGCCTTATTCTCGCGCAGGCCGACACGACGTCAACCGTGACTTTCTTCAACGGTGACGATGCTATCATTCTTTTCAACGGTGGCGATACGATTGATGCAATCGGTGTAGTTGGGGTTGACCCCGGTACCAACTGGCCGATTGATACCCTCGGCGCCACGTCAGAATTCACGTTGGTTCGCAAACCCGCTGTCAACGCAGGCCAAAACAACTGGAGCATCGGCTCCACGGAGTGGCTGGTTTATGCCCAGAATGATTTCAGCTTTATTGGAAGTCATACCCAGGATCCCTGCCCGATTGTCTGCAGCACCGAAATTCTGCCTTCCGGTCAGGCCCACACGGAACAGCGAACCGTTTTCCGCTTGTCCTGGGTGCCACAACCCGGAGCCGTCGGTTGTCAGGTTGAAGGCCAGCGTCTCCCGACCGGCCCTTCGCCCAATAAAAACATTGTAAGCCCGCCTTACAATTCGCTGGTGGTGCCCAAAGCGCAAGCCGGAGCAGGAACCACCTGGACCTGGCGTGTGCGTTGTGCCTGCAGCATTGATCCTTTTGAAGCCACCGATTTTACCGCCTTTGGCGACACGTTCTTTGTGCCGGTAGCTAGAGAAATGGCCTCTTTGCAAGGCATCAGCCTTTTCCCCAACCCGGCCAATGAACAGCTCCAACTCACCTGGACTTCAGCCCGCGAGGCTGTCGTGCCCGTTGAAGTGTTAGATCTCATGGGCCGAACCGTTTACGCAACAACGGCTGCGGCTGTTGAAGGTCGGAATGTGTTGAATCTGCCGATCAGTGCGCTGCAACCCGGCATGTACTTCATCCGGATGGATGGCGCTAATGGCGGTCAGTTCACCGTAGTTCGATAAGCGAAACAATACCAACCGGTCGCGGAAGTTGACCGGGACAAAAAACAACGGCGGGTGGTTCCTCAGGAACCACCCGCCGTTGTTTTGAACTTGCGTGGAATTGCTTCAGTTGTAGAGCGGGTCTTCGGGGTAATTCCCGATTAGCCGGTACTTTCCGCCTTTGGACACCAGGATGTGGCGCCAGAGTTGTTCGTCTTCATTGAAAACATATTCGGGGGCTGCCGGATGAATGTACCAGGAGTTTTCCTGCATCTCACTGGTGAGTTGGCCGGGGCTCCAGCCGGAGTATCCCAGGTAAAAACGCACTTCCTCCACACTGACCTGATTGGTCTGGATGAGCATGCTCAGCGCTTCGAAATCTCCACCCCACCAGAGGTTCTGGGCTACAGGCGCAGCACCTTCGATGCGGTTGCCCAGCGTGTGAAGAAAATGGAGCGTGTCGGTTTCAACCGGTCCGCCGAAATACAACTGGGTATCAAAGCAGCCCAGGTCGGGGAGTGCTTCGCCCAGCGTCATATTCAGGCATTTGTTGATAATGAAACCCAGGCTTCCTTCGGGTTTATGCTCGCAGAGCAACACAACAGATCGCTTAAAGTTTGGGTCGTCCATAAAAGGCTCCGATAGCAGGAGTTGACCCGTTTTGATTTGGACTATATCCGGTCGCATGGCATACATTTCAGGGTAGGGGTAATTTAGAATGACTGGCATCTGAGCCGAAAAGTATTACAGGGTGTTTGTGACAGAACAGGTCGAAGGGTTGATGGCCGGATCACCAACGGGCCTTAAAACTACCCCCTGGCCGCCGCAAAGTGGAAAACGGCACCGTTTTGTTACCAGATGCATTCCTGGAACAATCCGATCCAAACGGTCTGAATTTCAGGGTGCCCGGTTGATAGCCTGGGCATGGTAAGACACATAGATTGACCATAACCTTGTGATATGTTAACCTTGACTTAACCTGGCGGTCAAGCTACCGTAATCCGTGAGCCTTCATTTTGGCAGGTCCTAAAAAAACCGGGACCAATTGCCATGATTACACGATTTCAACTTTTATGGGTTCTGCTGGCCAGTGCCAGTTTAACCATTGCTCAAACCTCACCGAGTTATACACTTCAATTGCTTCACGCATCGGATCTGGAGGGTGGTGTTGACGCCATTGATGCGGCACCAAATTTTGCAGCCATCATGGATAGGCTGGAAGACGATTACACGAATACGATAATTCTCTCCGCAGGGGACAATTATATCCCCGGTCCATTTTTTTCGGCTTCGAACGATATTTCCCTTCAGACTGTTTTGCGCGATGTCTATAACATTTACTATGGAGGGACCCTCGCCAGCAATTTTGTTCAGGACAACGGGCGGGTGGATGTTTCCATCATGAACATCATCGGTTTTGATGCTTCTGCCCTGGGCAACCATGAGTTTGATGCCGGGACCGATGCCATCAACCTCATCATCGGCTCGCAATTTAATTCCAGCTTCACGCAGGTTCGCTGGACGGGTTCCCAATTTCCCTACCTGTCTTCTAACCTGGATTTCAGTGCTGACCCTAACCTCAGCGGTCTGTATGTGAATACCCTTCAACCTTCGACATTTTTCCGTTCCAACCCTTCAACGATTACGTCAACGAGTAAAAAAAGCATTGCTCCTTATACGGTTATTGAGCGGGGAGGAGAGATGATTGGGGTTATCGGAGCCACCACGCCCTTGCTGGAAACTATTTCCTCACCAGGTCTTACCTCCGTGCTTGATCCGGGTGCCGGAACCAATGATATGAATGCGCTGGCCTCCATTCTCCAGCCCCGGATCAACGAATTGCAGGCTGCCGGAATCAATAAAATCATTTTGGTTTCCCACCTGCAACAGATTTTCCTGGAGCAAACTCTTGCACCGTTGTTGTCAGGCATTGACCTGATCGTTGCTGGCGGTTCTGATGCCATATTGGCCAATGCCGACGACCGGCTCCGACCTGAAGATGCCGGCAATGTTTTTAGCACTTATCCGCTGTTGACTACAAACCTTGATGGTGAGCCGGTGGCTATCGTTTCCACCAATGGTGAATACAGCTACGTTGGCCGTCTGATTGCCGGTTTTGACTCCGCAGGCGTATTGCTTGCTTCAAGTCTGAGCGACCTGCAGAATGGACCTTATGTAAGTGACAGCACCACTGTTGAAGAGCTTTACGGTACCTATGCCGATGGCTTTCTCACGGCAGGCAAGGGCGAATTGGTTCGTCGCCTGACCAACGCCGTGCAGGCGGTTGTGATCATCAAAGACAGCAATGTCATGGGCAAAACCGCTGTTTACCTTGACGGCCGCCGCAGCCAGGTTCGCAGCCAGGAAACCAACCTCGGTGACCTCACCGCCGATGCAAACCTTGCGCTAGCCAAAGCCTATGACCCATCAACCACCGTATCCATTAAGAACGGCGGGGGAATTCGCGCCGCTATTGGCGAAGTGGTTCAAATTGACGATACCACGTACAGCTTCCTTCCTCCACAGGCCAACCCATTATCCGGGAAAGCCGCGGGAGAGATCTCCCAGTTGGATATTGAAAACAGCCTTCGTTTCAATAATGGCCTGAGCTTGCTTACGGTAGATGCTGCCGGACTTAAAGCGATCATTGAACATGGTGTGAGCGGCTATGCAGCCGGCGCAACGCCGGGTTCTTTTGGTCAGGTTGGTGGCGTCAAATTTGCTTTTGACCCAACGCAGGCCATCGGTTCCCGGGTTACACAACTCGCCGTTCTGGATGAGCATGGTCGGGTAGCCGATGCCGTGGTGTACAACGGTCAGATCAATGGATCTGCAAACCGCAAATTCCGGGTCGTAACGCTGGACTTCCTGGCCGGCGGCGGTGACGGGTATCCGTTTCCCGCATTGGGAACAGACCGGATCAACCTCAAGACGGTCCTGACCGATCCGGGTACGGCTATTTTTTCGGTTCCGGGTGGGGAGCAGGATGCCCTTGCTGAATACCTGCAGGCAGATTTCGCAACCACTGCTTATGGCATTGCGGAAACTGATGCCAGTGCGGATGAGCGAATTCAGATCCTGGGCTTGAGGGCCGATTCTGTTTACGCCAGTGAACCCTGCATTCCGGCTTTGGTAACTCGTCCGCGCAACCTGACTGTCATTGAAGATGCAAGCAGCGTGAAGCTCGGTTGGGACGCTATTCCCAATACGGTAGGCTGTCAGGTTTTTTTGGGCGAAGAAGGGGGAACGCCTGAGCGCCGTCAGATACTTGGTTCCGAACTCTCCCAATTCAGCGTGCCAAAATCAAAACTTACCAACGGAGTCAACTATATCTGGTCTGTGCGTTGCGCCTGCTCTCTTGATCCCGTTGGATTTGGCTTGTACAGCCGCAAAGCCACTTTCAGCCTTGGAGCCGAAGTGCTTGCACGTCAGCTCACAGAAGGAATGGAATTGCGTGTTTTCCCGAATCCTGTTCTGAACCAAATGACGATTCAGCTTGACCAGCCGCAAGGCGCTTGCTGGCAGATCACGGATGCCACAGGCGTACTGCGCGCTTCTGGCAGAATTAGCAATCAGTTCACCTCGATTTCTGCTGAAGCCTTAGGCCTTTCCACCGGGCTTTATATTCTGGACATTACCACCACTGCGGAACATAAACAAGTAGAAGTTCTGGTGATTCGTTAAACGGATTGCCTTTTTTACCTGTTGATCGAAAATCTCCGGATGGCATTCCTTCTAAGGGTAGGCTTTCCGGAGATTTTTCCCTTCCCTATGGAATTTTCCTCAGGAATTTTCCAGACCCGGTTGATCTCCTGCTTTACTTAATCAATTCAAACAGAAAAAACTCACAGACAATTTCTTATCCACAATTTCTTAATTTTGCACGTCCAAAGAACAAACCAACCTAACCCTTGAACATGAAACTACAATTATGCCTTAGCGCGGCTTTGCTCGCCGCGGGATCGCTGGCGCAGGCACAGCTTTCCATTCCAAGCACGGGAGTCCCGGTAACCGTAAACTTCACCGGATTTGACGGCGGTGGCTTTGATGCCGCCCCCAGCGCAGGCAAACTCGATGCAGACAACTGGGCAGTAACCGGTTTCTCGGATGGCGACCGCACTTACGGAAGTGTGGATACCATTTCCGGCGGTGATTTTGCCAAAGGAGTCACCACGGGAGACGTTGTCTCCGGCGGTATTTACGCCCTGGACAACGCGGGAAACATCGGCCTGCTTCTCCAGCCCACCAGCA
>JANNSM010000347.1:0-4543 GCA_031402635.1 Bacteroidota bacterium
GTTCCAGGTCCAGGTCATTAAAACAGGAGCCCAGAGTCAGGGCGAGACCCAGAAGCCCTGCGTACAGCGGTGCAGTTCTAAGTTTCATAAGATTTAATTTGCGAGGGATTAGAGGCGGAGATTCAGATTAAGGGAAAATACCCGCGGACGAGGATAAATCGTGTTGTCAATACCTCCGGCTACTTCAGGATCCAGGCCAGAATAACCGGTGATGACAAATGCATTTTGAACAATGGCAGACAGGTTTAGCCCGACGTTACTGTTGCCGAGGTTACCGAAGTTATAGCCTACAAAAATGTTGTCCATACGCGCGTAGGAAGCATTTTCAATGTAATGGTCTGACAACAGTTCAACCCCTTTAAAATTGGTATCGTAGTAGGCGGTGGAAAGGTTGTTCAGGGTATTAGGTCCGAAAGCACCATCACGGTAAGAACGGCTGGAAGCAACGTTGTTGTACAGGTAGTTGCCAAATTCGCCCCGCATCGTGAAACCGGCGGTCCACTGTTTTACGCGCAAGTTGGCATATAGACCGGCAAACATATCGGGCTGGGGATTTTCGGTACGCACGCGGTCATCAGCGGTAATGTCGCCGTCGCCGTTCTGATCAACATAACCGAAAATTCCATTGGCCACATCGTTTTCAATGGGATTGCCATTGTCATCGTAGAGTTGCTCAAAGGCATAGAACGTGAATGGAGCATAGCCTACTGTATGGATTTGGATGGTATTGCCAACACCACCGGCGATACCGCCAACTAATACTCCCGGGTTTTCAGGATCGGGAACCAGGCTCAGGTTGGTAATTTCCGTGGTATTCCATGTTGCATTAGCGCCAATTTCCAGCGTGACATTGTCTTTGTCAATGGCCACATAGCCCAGCATGAGCTCAATTCCCGTGTTCTCCAGGCTTCCGACATTGGTCAGGATCTGGTTGGTGAAGTTGGTTCCGGCTGGCACAGGAACCGTGGCCAGGAGGTCTTCCGTAATCTTCTTGTAGAAATCTACAGAACCGTAAATCCGGCTGTTCTTGAATCCAAAATCCAAACCTGCGTTCCAGCTTGTGGTTTCCTCCCATTTGATGCCTGCGTCATAACCATCCGGACGAAGAACGGTGTAGAACTTATCCCCGAACTGGTAAGCTGCCGTACCGGTGCCCTGCGAATAATTGGCGATATACGGGTAGTCATTGAAAATGTCCTGCTGTCCGGTTACCCCCCATCCTAAGCGGAGTTTCAGGTTGCTCAGCGCATCGGCATCCTGCAGGAAGTTCTCTTCACTTAAACGCCAGGCCACAGCAACCGACGGAAAGAGTCCGTTGCGCGTATCCGGGCTGAAACGGGACGAAGCGTCATTTCGCAAGGTTGCCGTTAACAGATACCGCTCGCTGATTGTGTAGTTAATCCTTCCGAAAAAGGAGATCAGCGTATTCTCGGTTTCAAAGGGGAAAGGGTCGGCAACGTTTACGGTATCGCCGGCTACGTTTACATCGGGGAAATTCGGGCTCATCGTCAGCCAATTCTGGTAGCTGTAGCCGGCCGTGATATCCAGTTTATGGATGTCAAAAGTCTTGGCGTAATTCAGGAAGAATTCCAGCAATTTGTTGTTCTTCTCCTGCTCGTACTGGTTGGCAACACCACCGCGGTTAAAGTTGGAAGCGGCTTCTGCCGGAACAAAGACCGTTCCGTTGGAGCGGGAAAAGTCTCCACCGATGTTCAGGTTAGCTCGCAGTTCGGGAAGTCCGTGCAATTTGTAGTCAATGGCCACATTGCCCAGAAAACGGTTGACATTGGATTCATCGTCGCGCTGGAAGAGCAGCCCCAATGGGTTGCGCGCGGCAAGGACGTTTGGCGCTCCGCCGGCGGTCAGCCATTCGTAATAACCGCCGAAAACTTCGTCTCCTGAATTAACCGGCTGGGTTGGATCAAATCCAACAGCCGAACCAATGGCGCCCTGGTCTGCAAAAAAGTTATTGGTATAGGAATACTTTCCGTTGACATCAAAGCTCAGATGGTCATCAAAAAACTTGGGATTTAGGTTCAGGGTAGCTCCGTAGCGGTCCAGGGCAGAGCGCTTCAGAATTCCGTTTTCCGAGTAGTATTCCAGACCAAGCCGGTAGGGAAGATTTTTGACGCCACCGGTAAATGAAATATCGTTGTTAGTGGCAAACCCGATGCGGTAAATCTCTTTTTGCCAATCTGTGGTGGCCTCACCAACCAATTCCTGCTGCGTAGGGTTGCCGAACTCGGCAACAAAAGCGCGGTACTGGTCAGCCGTCATCACCTCTGTGTACTTGGCGATGGTAGTGACAGCATTGTTGGTGCTGAAATTAACATGGAACTGATCGCCGGCCTTGCCCTTCTTGGTGGTGATGATCAACACGCCGTTTGCTGCACGCGAGCCGTAAATGGCTGCTGCAGAAGCGTCTTTGAGCAGGGCAATACTTTCGATATCATCCGGGTTGATGAGGTTGAGCGCGTTGGCCGAACCGGCGATACCGTCGTTGTCAACCGGAACACCGTCAATGACAATCAGCGGGTCATTGGATGCGTTCAGCGAACTTCCCCCGCGAATCCGGATGCGGCTTCCGGAACCCGGTGCGCCCCCATTCGACGTAATTTGAACCCCGGCAACTTTACCGGTAATGAGCTGCTCGGCGGTGTTCACGTTTCCACTCAGAAAGTCTTCTTCCGTGAGGGACGTTACCGCACCGGTCAGGTCTTTAGTTTTTGTGGTACCATAACCGACGACAACGGCTTCATTGAGCAGTTGCACGTCTTCTTCCAGGTCCATGTTAACGATCAGATTCTGCCCGGCGGCCAGGGTGACCGCTCTGGTACTCTTGGTGTAACCGATGTAGGTAAACAGCAGATTATACGTTCCCGCAGGGATGTTATTAATCGAGTAAGCCCCGTCAATGTCGGTAATACTTCCAGTGGTGGTTCCTTCTAAAAGAACAGTGGCGCCTATTAGTGGCTCACCGTACGCATCCGTGATCTTTCCGGTCACGGTAGCCGACTGGGCTCCGGCAAGACCCGGTAGCAACAGGAGGCCGAGGATCGCCACTAAAGTTTTGATTCTCAAGTAGGTTTGGTTCATTGCAGATGTTTTGGCTGAACAGTTGTAAGGTTGCGGTTGACTAAGTTGACTCATGAAAATCCGTTATGCATCGGATTCGCCGGTTGATTTTCCGGTTTATTCTCAGGCAGATTAACGGGCTGAACAGATGGGAAATTTACGCTTAGTGTCGAATGTACACAATCTATGTGTCGAAAATACACCTTTCAGGCTTCCGGGACAAAAGCCAAAGGGCAAAAATGACTAACATCACCCCGGGTTTCGGCCTGAAAACAGGCCCGGAAGCGCGGTTAATTCATACAAAGGGGCTGGCGCGCCTAAATTTGCCCTTAATATGCTCAGCCGCCTGTTGTACTATCTATTAATTAAGCCCCTCTCGCTTTTGCCGCTTGCGTTGCTTTACCGGTTGTCTGATGTCGGTTTCCTGTTGGTTTACAATGGAATAGGTTACCGCAAAAAGGTTGTTTTTCAAAATTTAAAGAATTCCTTTCCGGCGTATTCACCGGAAGAGGTGAGCCGTGTTGCCCGGCTATTTTACCGGCACCTTTGCGACCTCGCTGTAGAAAGCATCAGGCTTTTCAGTTTGTCGAAGGAAGAAGCTATCGCGCGAAACAAAATCGTCAATCCGGAGCTCGCCAACCGGTATTTTGACCAGGGCCGAAGCATTGTCATTTCGATGAGCCATTACAACAACTGGGAGCTCAGCGTACTAAACACCAATCCCCAGCTCAGGCACCAGGTCGTCGGCATTTACGCGCCCATTTCGAATGAGTTTTTAAATAAGAAAATGTATGCGAGCCGGAGCCGGTTCGGTCTGGAGCTGATCTCAAAAAGGGAAGTCGGAAAATTTCACGCGGCCCAGGGCGCCCGGCTGACTGCAACGCTCATTGCGGGCGATCAGTACCCTTCGCCCTCGGCTAAAGGGGTTTATCGCATGCGCTTTCTGAACCAGGAATCCGATGTGCTTTTTGGCACCGAAAAAATTGCTGTTCAGTACAATTACCC
Source organism: Bacteroidota bacterium (assembly GCA_031402635.1). GTDB lineage: Bacteria > Bacteroidota > Bacteroidia > Chitinophagales > BACL12 > WGOA01. Next base: position 4,081 of record JANNSM010000347.1, read on the forward strand.
CGTGTTGTATGCCGCCACCACCAAAGTCCGCCGCGGCTATTACGAGACCCGGCTTGAACTGGTGGAACACAACCCCGCAACCGCTGCCCCCGGCTCCATCACGGAAAAGCACACCCGCCTGCTCGAAGCCCGGATCCTGGCCGAACCACAATACTGGCTATGGTCACATAAACGGTGGAAGAAGAGGCCGCTGAAAAACGCCCATAAATGATTTCAACGTAGCCATTTTAAAAGTTGATTTTATCCGGGCTATTAATCTGCAACGGTGCCCATTATGCAGGTTTCTTCCAATCTTCTCCGGGCATGATTCGTTTCATATATTGATCAAAAAGCGGTACCGTAAATGCTGTATCTCCGTGGCTTGGACTGTAAACCATACCTTTATTAATCAGGTTGCTGCGAACCGGAGCAAGGCTGGTTACCCCTTTGTTTAAGTATTCTGAAACATCACCGGAACGGTGGG
>JANNSM010000348.1:0-3372 GCA_031402635.1 Bacteroidota bacterium
GCGCCGTGAGCACGAGCACGTAGGCGCCCCACCACAATCTTCGACCCGGTCAATACGTGGATGTCCTGATCACCGACTGCACATCAGCCACGCTGATCGGATCTGTTCAGGCTGTTGATTCGGTTAGAATTGCACAAAAGGTTTCTGCGGGTGTATTTTGAAGCGTAAGCTATACTATGGAATTGCTTTCAGTTAAACAGCGCTTTGGTATCATCGGCAACAGTCCGGGTATTCATTATGCCCTTGAAGTGACTTTGCGGGTGGCGCCGACCAACCTTACAGTACTGATCAACGGAGAAAGCGGCGTCGGCAAAGAAATTTTCAGCCAGATTATTCATCAGTACAGCACGCGGAAGCACGCTCCCTTCATTGCGGTAAACTGCGGAGCTATTCCGGAAGGCACCATTGATTCCGAACTTTTTGGTCACGAAAAAGGCTCCTTCACCGGCGCTTCTGAAAGCCGCAAAGGCTATTTTGAAACCGTAAACGGAGGCACGATTTTTCTGGATGAAGTGGGTGAACTTCCACTTGGAACGCAAGCCCGGTTGCTCCGCGTTCTGGAGTCCGGGGAGTTCATCCGGGTGGGATCATCGAAGCCGCAAAAAACCGATGTCCGTGTGGTGGCGGCTACCAATGTAAACCTGCCGGATCTGATTTCGCGTGGCAAATTCCGGGAAGACCTTTACTACCGGCTCAATACCGTCCCGATCAATGTTCCTTCGCTGCGCGACCGGCCGGATGATATCTACCTGTTGTTCAGAAAATTTGCCGTGGATTTTGCCGAACGGTACCGGATGCCCGCGGTGACCCTGGATAACGACGCGCGCCGGGTGCTGGAAAAGTATCCCTGGCCGGGCAATGTCCGCGAGTTGAAAAATATTGCCGAACAAGTTAGTGTACTGGCTAACGACAAGGTTGTCCGGGCTCAGGATCTCGAGCGCTTTCTGCCTGAATTAAGCAAAAGAAATCTTCCCGTTCTTTCCGGAGAGCCCGGTGCCGGCGGGATGAATGAACGGGAAATTCTCTACAAGGTTCTTTTTGAAATGAGGAAGGATCTCAATGACCTAAAGCGTTTTGTCTGGCAACTTGCCGGGGGCGAAAGCCAGGAAAGTGACAATCTTCGCATGCCTGCTCACCTGCTTCCTGAAGAATTTATTGCGCATCCGCAGGTTGGCGGCGGCATGGTATCTCCCGGCTATGGACCTGCTGTTCATGGAACCGGAACTTACCCATCTTCCCGTTCTTCGGCAGATGAACCCTCTAAAGCGGAAGAAAGCAGCAGTTCCGCAATCGTCATTGAATCACAGAAAGGTCGGGAAGAAAACGGGGTAGAAGAAAGCCTGTCCATCGCCGAAAAGGAAAAGGAACTGATCGAAAAGGCGTTGCAAAAGCACAAAGGCAAGCGCAAGGATGCCGCCCTTGATCTGGGAATTTCCGAACGAACGCTCTACCGTAAGATCAAAGAATATGAAATCAGCGAGTGACCATGCTAAGCGAAACGGGCTCTGGTTCATCCTGCTTATCGCATTTAGCGGCTCGGGTTGCGGGTACTCGCTGAAATTTACCGATGCCTCATTTCCCCCGGAATTAAAGTCGGTTTCCATAAATAATTTTGATAATACGTCCAGTTTTGTTTCACCGGGGTTGAGCCAGCGCCTGACCGAAGCGCTCCGGGATAAATTCACCCGCGAAACCAACCTTTTTGTCAGCAACGAATCCGGAGGCGAATGGACGTTCAGCGGGGCTGTCACCCGCTATGTCATTACCCCGATTGCGCCGACAGGTGACGAAACTACCGCCTTGAATCGTCTGACGATTTCAATTTCCGTAGATTTCGAAACCACCCTTGACGAAAATGGAAACTGGACAAACAGTTTCACCCGTTTCGCGGATTACGAAAGTTCGAGCCAACTCAATGAGGTCGAAGATGCCCTGATTGATGACATCAATGCCCAGTTGGTCCAGGACATTTTCAATAAAGTAGCATCTAATTGGTAAGCCGTTGAATCCGCATCAACCCTCCACCACGCTGTTGCAGCCCAGGATGATGCAGATCCTAAGGGATCCGGATTTGCTCCGTCAGATGCCTGAAAAGTGGTTATCGGATCAGGCCGTTGCTTACCCCTGGTTTGCCCTGCCACATTATCTGCTTGCCCGCCGGGAAGTTATCGAACAGCCCGGCCATGAGCCGTCACATTTGACCACGGCAGCGGTTTACGCCTTCAACCGAGCCCGGCTTAAATCCTGGATTTCAGGACAGTTGGACCGTGAAATTCAGATTCTCACCGCGGCCTTCCCGGAGGAAGCAGATGAAACCCAGATCCCCGAGGCCGTGCTTCCCGTGATCGAGGCCGCGCTCCCCGTGATCGAGGCCGTGCTTCCCGTGAGCGAAGCCTTGAGCGAGGCCGCGCTTCCTGTGAGCGAGGCCATTGAAGTTGCCTCTCGCTCCTTTTCTCAATGGTTATCGCTTTACCGTATTCCATCGCCGGAAGAGAAGGTTCATGATAGCCCCAAGACCGGTTCATCGCAAAACCCCTTAGCGCGTGAAGCGACTGCTCATCAGCACCCCGCCGGCTCGGAACCCGGGTTGCCGGCCCGCGGTGCTGAACATGATGCTGAACGTGGTGCTGAACGTGATGCTGAACCGGGAAAAAACCGCGGTACCGGGAATGGAAGTTCCTGGCGAGCTGGCCTATTTGAAGGAACGGAAGATATCGGTCAACTTGGCAATTTGATTGAACAGCAGCGTGCTCTCCGATCCCGAAGGATAGCGCCAACCGGAGGGAGCCCTTCGGCCGATGAACGGGGAGCTACAGCAATCCGCAACAATCCTGCGACAGACCAGGGGTTTGCCGGCGGAAACTCAACACCGGGCTGGCATTTTCCGCAAACCGAAACGTATGCCCAAATTCTTGTAGAGCAGGGCAAATGGGTTGAGGCAGAAGCTATTTACGCCGCATTGCGCTTGCGACATCCGGAAAAAAGCGGTTTCTTTGCCCTCCGTATCCAGGAAATTCAGCAAAAACGAAATTTATAACGGCACTTCGCTTTGGAAACAGGCCAACAAGCCTTATCAGAATTTGAAAGGAGCCTGCCGTTTGGCGCTGTGCCTGATTCCGTTGAATAACCCGGTCTGAAAGTTCCTGCACATTGATTTTCCCGATTGACCAAGTCCGCCATGATTGAAGCCATCACCATCATTATCTTAATCGTCTGCTTCCTGCTGGTTGCCATTGTGCTGATCCAAAATCCGAAAGGAGGAGGACTGAGTTCAACCTTTGGGCAGGCGGGCAATCAATTGCTGGGTTTTCAGCGCTCAACGGACATTGTTGAAAAATGGACCTGGGGGTTACTCGCTGCCCTTTTTATCCT
>JANNSM010000349.1:0-1794 GCA_031402635.1 Bacteroidota bacterium
ATGCTCAACAAAGGCCCGTATATCCTCGAGGCCGTGCAAGCGCTGGAAACCATCTTGCTGAGCATGCAGCCCCACCAGACCAAAAAGCGATCCTGGCTTCCGAAATGGAAACAATGATCGCAACCGCAGGCCACTGATTGCCGTAACTTGTAAATACATGGTGTTACGTTCCGCTACCGCGCCCTCCCTGCTGACCTTCCTGCTTTTGTTGGTCGGAGTCTCGGCTTGCCGCCAGGGGGAGTCTTTCACTGCCGTAGCGTACAATGACCGGATCGTTGCCGAACTTGACCGGGCATCCCGACGAATAGCTGTTTACTATACGGGCCCGGAATATGACCTGGCGCAATTAGAGGCGCTCCAAAATTACCTGCTGGCCGCGCGGGACCGGATTGCTGCCATGCCACCATATGATGGCGATTCTTCATTGCGGGATGAAGCACTCAATGTCATGAATTTTTATGTGCGGCTTTGCCGGGAGCAAAGCCGTTCACTCATCAGCCTGACGGGCGATGAATATTACACCATTCAGGATTCACTGCTTGTGCGCCGTATCGTAGCTTCTATTCTGGTAGAAGAGAACCGGTACAACGCAAAACTGAAGGAAAAGCAGGAAGCTTTTGCCAGGAAATACGGTCTGCTCCTGGTGCAGAATAATTATTGAAGCCTGCACCCGTCAGCTCTCAAACCGCTTCAACCTGCCTGGAAAGCGCCTTGTCATAGCGCTCCGCCCATTCACTGATTTTGCCGTAGTCGTGGCTGTCAACGGAAACCGAAGACCCGGTGACTTCACCAAACACGTGCACGGGAACCCCCATTTCTTCAGCAAGCGTCTGGAGCGCCTCCCAATCTTCCGCACGGATGCTCAGCAGAACACGCCCTTGTGCCTCGCCAAAAAGAATCCCGTCTTTGCGTAATCCGTCAACCGTTTTCAGGCTAAACCCGAGCCCTCCGGCCATGGCGCTCTCCAGCGCACAGATGAACAAACCACCCTCGGAAACATCGTGTGCGGATTGCACCAACCCGGTCCGGATCAGGCGTCGCACCAGGTTCTGCATCCGTATCTCTTCTTCAAGATCAAATTCCGGCGCCGGGCTGAATTCAATGTTATGGTAAATCTGCAAGTAAACGGAACTGTTCATGTCTTCGCTCATGCGACCGACCTGAACCAGCAGATCCCCGGAGTTTTTGAAGTTCAGCGTCATCCGGTGGCTGAAATCGTCAATCAGGCCAACCATGCCGATTACCGGTGTCGGAAAAACGGGGCCATCTTCGACGCTTTGGTTGTAGAAGCTCACATTTCCGCCGGTTACCGGCGTTCCAAAACGGCGGCAGGCATCGCCCATTCCGCGGATGGCATGAACAAACTGCCAATACACCTCGGGGTTGTAGGGGTTGCCGAAATTCAGGCAGTTGGTTATGGCCAGGCCTTCTCCCCCGCTGCACGTGATGTTGCGGGCGGCTTCAGCTACGGCAATTGCAGCCCCGGTATAGGGATCAGCGTGTACATACCGGGCATTGCAATCCACGGTGACCGCAAGGGCCTTGTTGCTGTTTTTTAACCGGATCACCGCGGCGTCCGAAGGGGCATTGGTGGAGGCATTGTCAATGCCCACCATCGAATCGTATTGGGTGGTCACCCAATTGCGGGATGCGATGTTGGGATGGCAGGTCAGCATCAGCGCTGCCCGAAGGGCATTGGAGGGGACCGGATAATTTCGCGGATCAATAACGGGGCGGTTACTGAGGTAAGCGGGTTCCTTCATCTCGCGGTCATAAACAGGAGCCCCCCCTCCC
>JANNSM010000350.1:0-4079 GCA_031402635.1 Bacteroidota bacterium
CGGCGTCATGGAACTGAGCATGCGCTTGCCAGGAGCAATGGAATTAGCTTCTCCCCCGATCAGGCCGTATAGGTTAGGCGTTCCGGGTTTTGCGGAGAAATCATCCATTTCGTTGTTGAGCAAGAAGCCGGCTCCATTAACGAAAACGCCGGAGCCGAAAGCGCCGTTGAGGGTGGTGGTCACGGACACGGCATTTCCCCCACGGTCAACAATGGAGAAGTGCGTGGTTTCGGGTTTTTCCGGTAAAGATGGAAATGCTCCGGCAGTGACTTCGCGGCTTGATGTGGCTCGGGTCATGTCAACATCGGCCATCCGGGCCAGCAGGTATTCGGGGTTGAGCAATTCCTCTTCGGGCACCGGCCAGAAATCGGGGTCGCCGAGATGGGTAGCGCGATCGGCGTAAACCCGGCGCTCGGCTTCGGTCATCATGTGGAGGGTTCGGCTTCGGTTATGACCCCATTCGCGGAGTGGAAAAGGTTGGAGCATACCGAGCATTTGCGCCAGCGCCAGCCCGCCGGAGGAGGGGGGACCAACGGTAATTAGCGTAAAACTGTCGTAGCGAGCCACGAGCGGGCCACGCCAGAGCGCTTCGTAACCCGCCAAATCCGCGCTGTCGAGCAGTCCTTTGCCGAGGACCATCTCTTCGTAAATAGCCTTTGCGGTTTCGCCCCGGTAAAATCCATCGGGACCGAGGTCCCGGATCAGGCTCAGCGTTTTGGCCAGATCGAGCTGAATCAGCAGATCTCCTGCTGCCCATGGGCGATTTTGCCGCAAATAGTCGTTCAGCGGATTCAGGGAATCAAAAACCGCGGCGTTTTCGTTCAGGGTTACAACTTGTTTTTCGGTCAGTTCGAATCCCTTTTGCGCCAGGTCCACCGCGGGTTGCACCAGATCGCGCCAGGGCTTAATGCCGAAACGCTGATGCGCTTTCCACATGCCGGCGACGACTCCGGGCACGCCTACAGCGCGATGACCGATGGTTGAAGCATTGGAGATGATGTTTCCGGTTTCGTCAAGATACATGCCGGCATGAGCTGCCGCAGGAGCCGTTTCGCGAAAGTCAAGGGTCAGCGCTATGCCGTCTTCACGCCGGAATACAAGGAAGCCGCCGCCGCCGATATTGCCGGCGATTGGGTAGCAGACTGCCAGGGCAAACTGAACGGCTACCATGGCGTCAATGGCACTTCCCCCATTGGCCAAAACGGCCGCTCCAATGGCAGTAGCTTCCGGATGCGCCGTGACCACCATGCCCGCATCGGCTACCGGCCCAAGTAAGGGGCCTGCAGTTTCGGGAGTTTTGCGGCATGCTGTACCACAGAGCACGAAAAGTAAGATTACCGCAATTCGCATCCGGCAAAGTTAACCAACGGGAGCAGCGGTTCCGGTTCCCACACCGAACTTGGTTAACTTGGCGGGGAATCCGCTAATTTGCCTGAGGGAAATTGCCCGGTAATTTTTTGGGGGAATTTTATCCGGGCGTAAGGGACGCGGATTTTGGTTCTTTCGATTTCCACTCATATTGTGCGCCCAAATTTAGAGCGAATGGGTTCCCGCATTTTTCTGCATCTCTACACCATAGCCTGCATGGTGGAAATTTTCGCCCGCGCCAGCGGCCGCGATTCGTTGGAAATGATGGTCAAGCCACTGCTGATGCCCCTGCTGATCTGCTGGTTTCTGAGCGCATCGCCGGTGAAAAGTGCGCTGGAAAAATGGACGATTGCAGCGCTGATTTTTTCCTGGGGAGGTGATGTGTTCCTGTTGTTCGGCGACCGGGCAGAATATTGGTTCATCGCCGGCCTGGGTTCGTTCCTCTTTGGTCACCTGTGTTATATCCAGGCTTTTCGCCAGGGGCCGTTTCTACCGGCACAAACCACGTATGGGGAACAGCCTCCTGTTCGCGGATTGAGAACCATAGCCTGGGCTGCGCTGCCGGTCATTGGTTTCGCCGGTTTACTGGTCTGGACTATCCTGCCGGATTTGGGCGACATGGCCGTTCCCGTGTTGGTTTATTCCGCCGTGCTGGCCTCCATGGCGCTGGCGGCTTTGAACCGATACCGAAAAGTGCCTGGCGGAAGTTTTACTATGGTCACCGCAGGAGCGCTGATCTTTGTGTTGTCGGATTCCGCAATCGCCTGGAATCGTTTTCACCAGCCTTTTGAATCCGCGGGAACCGTCATCATGGTGACTTACCTCACCGCGCAGTTGCTCATCGCTTCGGGCATCATTGCCCAGCGGAGCCGCATGGAAAACCCGACGCTGGTTGGTGCAGCTCCCGTGATCGGAATTTCGGCTTGAGCCGGTAAAGCGTTCAATGTTCCGGAATCCACGGGGTTTTGTGGAGCGAACTTATTTAAAAGCAGGATTTTATGCAATCATCGCAGCCTTCAACCAGAAGGGTAATTATTGTCGGGGCCAGCTCGGGCATTGGGGCTGAACTCGCCCGTCTTTATGCCCGGGATGGGGCAAGACTGGGACTCATCGCGCGGCGTCAGGACTGTCTTGAAGCGCTTTGTGCGGAGCTGGGTCCGGGAACGGAAATGGTGGTTGCTGATGCCGCCAACCTGGAATCACTTTCTGCAGCGCTTGATTTATTGGATGCCCGCCTGGGCGGAGCCGATACGCTGATTTACAATGCCGGCATCAATTACATGAGCCGGGAGTGGAAAAAGGAAACAGAAGTGCTGGCCGTCAACAATGGCGGTTTTGTGGTGGCCGCAACCTGGGTACACGCCCATTTTCGCGACAAACCCCAAGCCCGATTTGCCGGGATTTCGTCTATCGCGGCCATTCGGGGAAGCGGCCCTTCGCCAATCTATGGCGCCACCAAAGCTTTTATGTGCAATTACCTGGAAGGGATGCGAAAAAACCTCTTCCGTTCCGGGCAGCGCTGGTCGGTATCCGACATCAGGCCGGGCTTCATTGACACGGATATGACCCGTGGCCAGAAAGGGATGTTCTGGGTCGCGGCGTTGGATAAAGCGACCCGGCAGATTTATCGCGCCATCGAAGACAGAAAGCGCGTGACTTATGTTACCCGCCGATGGCGGCTCATCGCGTGGGTCATGCGGGTGATCCCGGAGAAGATTTACTACAGGGTTTGATGCGGGCGGCTGGGGTGCAGGCAGCCCAGGCTGGAAGGATCGCAATGACCGGAAGGGTCGCCATGCCGCAAAACCCGCAATGACCGGAAGGGCCGCCACGCCGCAATGGGTTCATCCCAAAAAAAAACCCATTGGCAGAAACTACCAATGGGCACAAAAAACAATCAACATGAAAACAACTGTCTTGTCAACTGCCCGGATGCATGGCTCACGCACACGCTCCGGGAGAGGATCTATTTTTTTGCAAAACCGCCATTAACCGACACCTTCGAGCGAAGACTAAAGGCGATCGTTCATTCAGGGGGTGAGCCGGACCTCATCGCATGGAGCTGCGGGTTGGGTATTGACTACTTCATCGGCAAACGGATCCCCGTTGGAAATCGCGGGATTGCGAAATGAAGAAATCAGCAGGCAAACAGCCAAAATAAACAGGATCTCGAGTGTAAGGACTATCGTTTTTTCGTTCATGACCAGCTTTTTCTCCCCTTCGCTTGCTGGTCTATCCCTTGTTTAGTTTTGAATCATGAACAGGTTCTTTTTAATCCCGTGATGATTCAAAGCTATTTACCCGTCTATAACAATAAATTACAGTCTGACTACAAATGTGACAAGGCAGATTGTTGATATGTAGAATTAGTTCGGCTTATACAATCAAGTCAGTAAAGCGTTTATTCATTCAGCAATCGGGATAGACTCCGCTGAAAGCGAAGAGTAGGATTGGCAACCGGATGTTGAACCAATTTTAACCGATGCTAAAGTAAATTCACTACCCACTGATTTATACTGATTTATGATTATGATTTTCCACGACTTTGACAAACTGACCAACAAATTAGACGGCGGCTCCTCATTCTTTTTCATCCACTGACGCTGAGTTTTGATCGTTAAACACCGTGTTACTGAAATTGCGGTGCACCATTTCGCTCCAAGCCTGAGGCGTGTCAAGAAGCTGATTACCAAGCTGGTTGCCAGCACCAG
>JANNSM010000351.1:0-4511 GCA_031402635.1 Bacteroidota bacterium
CTCGACCCCCTGCGCATAGCGCGAGCGCGGCAACAGGATCCGCGTGGTGATTGCGCAGCCCTGGCCCGCGTGGGTACAGAGAAAGGCCACGCCGGGCATCATAAGTAGCACCCGTCGCATCGGCTACCTATGGCTGGAACAACTATCAATGGGGTGCTTACCCGGACAATCAGGAAAGTAATTCGCCAGATTTCCGGGCGGTGAGCAATGCGATCACCTTTTTACAGAACTATACAGCCGATCCCGGTCAATACTGCGATCGCCCGTTTTTTCTCGGGGTGGGAATCTACCGTCCGCATATCCCGTATTTCAGCCCGGCAAGGTATTGGTCGGAGCTTTACCAACCCGACCCGTATATGTTGCCTTACCGGAAACCGTATAACGATCCGGCAAACGCATTTCCCCCGAACGGAATTGTTCCCGGCACATCTCCGGATCAAGTCCCTTCGGATTATGAAAACCTGCCTTATATCGGCAAAGTCAACGCAAATGGCCAGCCTGATGCGCCGTTTAACTTTTTCAACGATTACCCGCTAAGCCTTGTACCAACTCCGGTGGTGGAACCCGGCCTTAGTGATTCAGCGCGGAAATCGATCATGACCAAGTCTTACCAGGCCAATTCCATGATTGCCTACCTGGCCTCCATCCGTTTTGCCGATGCCCAGATTGGCCGGTTGGTAGATGCCCTGGAATCACAGCCCGGTCTGACTGAAAACACGATCATCGTGTTGATCAGCGATCACGGGTATGCCTTCGGCGAAAAACTGCATTGGGGGAAAGTGGCGTTGTGGGACCAGGTTGGAAGGATCCCCATGGTGATCATTGATCCGCGCAAACCGGGAAATCGAACCACCTATCGTCCGGTGAGTCTTTTGGACATCTTTCCCACGTTGCTTGAACTGACCGGCACGCCGGAACCAAAACTGACGGATGGCAGCCGTTATCTGGACGGGCAAAGTGTTGCCGGACTGCTGGACAATCCGGACATGAATCGCACCAAACCGGTATTGGTCGCCACCGAACTGACGGGAGCTTATCCGGACGGGTATTGCTATCCGATGCACTCCGTTTTCGACCAGCGATTTCATTATATCCGCTATATCACCAACGGTCCGACGGACGGCTCTGCATGCAATTTGTCGGGGAGGCGTTTTCAGGAGGAATTGTACGAAATCGGCCTGAAGCGAGATGTTGACCCCAATGAATTTGTCAACCTGGCCGGGGACCCCGAATACCAGGGCATCAAGGATTACCTGTCGCAGTATCTGCCGGGAGGTGCCTTGTACAATCAACAGGGCGGACAGGTGGAAATCCTGCCGGAAAATCTGGATTGCATCCTTAACCTCGCCAATGATTACACCGTGAGGGGCAAGTTCACCGATCCTTCCGGAATAGCCTACCTGGCTGCACCTCCCGGATACCGATTTGAATGGAGCTCGCCGGCATTTTATGCTACGCAGTACGGTGATTCGGTGGTTATTGGCCCTGCAACCGTTGACGGTGCCGTCCTGGCCGGTTTGGTCCGGCTTCCGTTAACCTTGCGAGCAGTAGACACCGCCACCGGAATTTTTTATCAGACGATAACCCAGCTGAATGCTTCTTCGTCTAATCTGCCTTCCTCAAATTTTACCGTAAGCGAGCAGGGACCTGGGGTAGCGGCCGTTGAATTGGTCAGCACCAGCGGATTTGCAAGCAGCAGGCTTTGGGAATTTGGAGATGGCCTGACCTCTGACGAACTGAAACCAGCACCTCACCGCTACAGCCTGCCTGGAACCTACACGATCCGTCACAGTGTCCTGTACGGGAGCGACCCGGCAAATATCTGTTTTCAGCGCAGCGATTTTTCAATAACGGTTGACTCGGCGGATTTTTCGGCACAGCCCTGTCCGGCACCGCTCTATCTTTTTGCCCCTTCCATAGCCAGCAACAACGCCAACCTGACCTGGGGACCGGCTTTTGGAGCCGAACGATATGAAGTTCGGACCCGTTCGGTAAAAATAGCTGGTGATACCTGGCTAACCGGGAGCAAAGTGGAGAACTTCATTCTCATTCCAAGGCTCAAACCGAATCAGCAGTATGAATACCAGGTGCGGTCGTTTTGCACAACAATGGCTACGGATACCAGCGAATGGTCCGTTCCTTTCCTGTTCAGGACGCCAACGTGTTTTCCTCCGGTAGGTCTCACCGTTGACGATATCACAACATCGGGAGCCCAGGTAAGCTGGCAGGCACACGACGAGAATATTCTGGTCCATGAAGTCCTGGCGCGACGTGTAGGTGGGGGACCCTTGTTCCGGAATCAGGTTGTTGGGGCCTCCAACACGGCTATTACCGGTCTGAGCCCCGGAACAACGTATGAACTGGCGGTGCGCCCGCGCTGTCCTAACGCTACCGGTGGTCCGGGAACGGCTGGGGCGCTGACAGAGAAACGCATCTTCACTACGCTAACCCTCCGGGAAAGTGAAGCCCTTGCTCTGGAGCAAACTATTCGCCTTCAACCAAACCCTGCCGCCGATGCCGTTTTGATACAGCTCTCCGGCACCGGTGGAAGGCTCCGCGTTTTGGATGCTGCCGGCCGGGCTGTGTTCCAGCGTCAGGCCGCAGAAACGGTGGAGCAAATCAATGTCCGGGACTGGGCTGAAGGATTCTACCTGGTGGAATGGCAGAGCGCCAACGGTATTGGGTTCCGGGAAAAGCTGATTATTCAGCGCTAACAGGGATAATGCCGCCTGGTACTCCCGTTTCAGACTCCTGGAGCCTGAAACACGCTGTACATCACGGTGAACCATCATGTTGGCTTTTTATCCTGATTTTTGCGATACCCGGTCTGTTGGTTATATCGTTCATGCCTATATTTACCCTTGCCAAAAGCCAATTATGAGCCAGGAAACTGTCTTAAACTCCCCGCTCACGGATCCGGATATTAAAATCAAAAACAAGGGTCACGTCCGGATGTTCCGCAATCCGGTTCTGGAAATCCTGAGCCTGAGTTCTGCTACGTTGACGGTGGTTTCCTATGGAGCCATCATTTTGTCTTTTTTAATACTCAACAGTTTCTTCGGCAGTATTCGCACCCTGCCGATGGGCCTGGCCGTCTATTTCGGCGCTGTTCTTGGCTGGACTTTCTTTGAGTACATCCTGCACCGCTACGTTTTTCACTTCGTTTATGAGTCGAAAGCCGGAAAGCGTTTTCATTATGTCATGCACGGCTACCACCACGAATACCCCCGCGATGCCCACCGGTTATTCATGCCTCCGACGGCCGGGGCAATCATATCCTCTATTTTCCTCGCGATTTTCTTCGTGTTTATGGGAGGCAATGCCTTTGTGTTCACGGCGGGCTTTGTAAACGGTTACCTGCTTTATACGATGATGCACTATTCTATACATCGGTTTAAGCCGCCGAGGGGTCTAAGGAACCTGTGGAAGCACCATGCCATGCATCACTACAAGCATAACCACCGGGCATTTGGAGTTAGCTCTACGCTGTGGGACCGCATTTTTGGCACGATGCCGGATAACCGCGAAGGAAGTCAGGCCTGACGCGGTGAACTTACGGCCAGTCACCGCCGCGGACAGGCTGCTGTTCTTCTTGTTCACCACCTTTTTCGCTTTACCGGCGCTTAGAGCCCAGTGGGTTCAACAACCGCAATTTCACACTGGAAACAGCCTTTTAGACGTCCGGTTATTGCCGGATGGGCGCGGCATCGTGACCGGTGAGGGGAACGTATTATTATGTACGCTGAACGCCGGGGAAACCTGGAATGGCACGGGATCAGCCGCACCCGATCTGACCAGCGCTTCGCTGGTTGGGGATACGTTTTATTTTGCCAATCGCCAGGGAGCGGTCTTTCGGGAAAGCAACCCCGCCACCTGCGACAACGAATTGCTCGCCGCCGCAACACCGGCTATGAACGGCCTTACCGATCTTCAAATGTTCAGCGATGAATTGGGTTATGCCGCCGCTTCGGGAACCGTTCGATACAGCAATAACGGCTGGGCAAGTTCGGTTCCAGTGAGCAACCTGGCCTGCCCGGTTGACGCAAACAGCTTCTGGTTTGTAACCGACGACCTTGGTTTTGCGGGGACCGATGGCGGTAAAATCGTCCGCATGGAGCGGGTGGCCGGTATCTTTCTATGCGAAACAAAAGCGGATGTGGGCGTGGCGATTTCCGGGGTCCATTTTGACGATACGCTGCACGGATATGCGGCAGGGGACAACGGACTCGTATTGGCCACCGCAGATGGCGGCGAAAGTTGGCAGGACCGGTCGCTTCCGATTGACGATAACCTCACCGGAGTCTATGCCACGTCTCCTGAAACTGTTTTTACCGCAGGAAACAATATCTACCGTACGGATGACGGTGGAATAACCTGGTTGGTTCAGAGCAAACCCGCCGGGATGACGCAGGCCTTAGCGCTTTGGTTTACCAGCGAAACGGCTGGATGGGTAGTTGGAACCGGCGGATTCATCGGATTTACAAGCGATGGCGGCGGTACTGGATTGCCAC
>JANNSM010000352.1:0-10559 GCA_031402635.1 Bacteroidota bacterium
AACAAACCCACGCAGGAAGGTCTTTACCGGCACTACATGGCGATTGATGCCATGGCCCCCAGGCCTGTTATCCTGTACAATGTTCCGGGGCGTACCAGCTCCAATGTCACTGCAGCAACCACGTTGCGCCTTGCCCGCGATGCCCGCAACATTATTGCGATCAAAGAGGCATCCGGCGATTTTGATCAGTTGGGGCGAATTCTTCGCGACAGACCGGCAGGGTTTTCGGTGCTCTCGGGCGATGATGCGCTGAGCCTTGCTCAACTCGGCATGGGCATTGACGGGGTGATCAGCGTCATCGGAAATGGATGGCCCCGCAGCTTCAGCGACCTCGTGAGAGCCGGTCTGGCCGGCAATTTTCACGAGGCCCGCAATCTTCATTTCCAGTTGATGCACCCCATTGATCTCCTTTTCCGCGAAGGCAATCCCGGGGGAATTAAATGCGCTATGGCCCGGATGGGGCTTTGTGAAGAATTCCTGCGTCTTCCCTGTTACCCGGTCAGCGAAGACTTGCGCAAATTAATCGGGGAAGCGGTAGCCCTGGAAACCAAGACTGTATAACACCCGAAAGAACGGGTGGCACTGAACAGTGTTCTCCAAACAGCGGACTCCGGCCGGCTCAGGCTACCGGGACATTCACCGGAACTTCCGTCGCATACTCACCATCCCTCAATTTTTTGGCAACGCTCGAAAAAGCTTCCAGTGTTTCCTGGATGTCTTGTTCAGAGTGTGCCGCTGTGGGAATGAGGCGCAGCAACATTTGTCCTTTCGGGATAACCGGGTACATCACCGCCGAGCAGAAGATGGCGTAGGTCTCCCGCATGTCAATAATGAGTTTGGAGGCTTCCGGGATTGATCCGGTGAGGTAAACCGGGGTAACGCAGCTATTGGTGGAACCCAGATCGAAACCGCGTTCGCGCAAGCCGTCCTGAAGCATTCTGACATTCTTCCAGAGATTGGCTTTCAGCCTTGGCTGGTTGCGCAGCAGTTGCAGGCGCTTGAGGTTGCCGATCACAATCGGCATCGGCAGCGACTTGGCAAAAATCTGGGAGCGCATATTGTACTGCAGGTATTCGATAACCTGTTTGTCGGTGGAAATAAAGGCTCCAATGGAACCCATGGACTTGGCGAAGGTGGAGAAGTATATATCAATATCTTCCTGAATTCCCTGCTCTTCACCCGTGCCGGCGCCGGTTTTGCCCATGGTGCCGAAACCGTGCGCATCATCAACCAGCAAACGGAAGTTATAGCGCTCTTTAAGCGCAACAAGTTCCCGGAGTTTGCCCTGGTCTCCCCCCATGCCGAACACCCCTTCGGTGATCACCAGAATAGCCCCGCCGGTTTCTTTGACCAGTTCGGAAGCGCGCCGGAGCTGGCGCTCGCAATTTTCAATGTCGTTGTGCTTAAACACAAAGCGCTTGCCTTGGTGCAGCCTAACGCCATCCACGATGCAGGCATGTGATTCTGCGTCATAGACGATCACGTCGCGGCGGTCGACCAGCGCATCAATGGCCGACATGATGCCCTGGTATCCGTAGTTCAGCAGGAAAGTCGCTTCCTTGCCTACAAATTCACTCAGCTCCTGTTCGAGCTGTTCGTGTTGTACGGAATTTCCCGACATCATCCGGGAACCCATCGGGTATGCCAGACCCCAGTCTGCAGCGGCTTCCGCGTCCACTTTGCGAACTTCCGGATGATTGGCAAGGCCCAGGTAATCATTCAGGCTCCAGACAATCCGCTCCTTTCCCTGAAACATCATCCTCGGACCGATTTCGCCCTGGAGTTTGGGGAACGTGAAGTAATTGTGCATTAACCGGGCGTGCTTGCCCAGAGGTCCCCGGTCGGTAAGCAGTTTTTCAAACAAGTCCATAATACGCCTCGTTTTTTCCTCGTTTTAAAATCTTCCAGAAGATTGTTCTGGTACCCCCCCACGTTCTTCCGTCAATCCGTCGGTCAATTTTTCGGTCTGTCCTTCCAAATTTCTCATGTTTCCGTTCAGAAACAACGGCTATCTGAAAGCAGACCTGAAAACGGCGACAAAGATACGGGAAGAGGTGTTCACCGGGAAACCCCCATTGGCCCGGGCGGGCAATAATTCCATCGATATCCCTATTTTCTTATCTTTGCCCTCCCCTGCTTATGGTACTTTTTCGCGTTTTCGCGGTGCTTTTTTCCTTTTTGACGGTATTTTCCTCCTGCAGTGGCTATGAGCAACTGTTAAAGAGTGACGATTTTACCCTAAAATATGAAAAGGCCACAGAATATTACAATAAAGGCTCATACTCAAGGGCTCTACCCCTTTTCAAACAGTTACTCACCGTTGAAAAAGGCACGGAGCGCGAGGAACAGCTCATGTATTATATTGCCTACAGCCACTACGGTCAAAACGATTACCTGATTGCCTCATCATTATTTAAGAATTACTATACCTTCTTTCCCAATACACCAAGATCGGCGGAGTGCCACTACATGAGCGCATATTGCAATTACCTGGCTTCTCCAAAATCAACGCTTGACCAAACGGTGACGTTCAAGGCTATGGAGTCTTTCCAAACCTTTGTCAACGCCTACCCCGCCAGCGACAGCGTGGAAGCGGCCAACCGCATGATTGACCTGATGCGCCGCAAGCTGGAAGCCAAGACCATGGATGCCGCCGACCTCTATTATAAAACCCGCAATTACCGGGCAGCCGCCATCGCCTACCAGAACCTGCTCAACGATTTTCCGGACATTCCACAGTCGGAATACATCGGGTTTCTGGTGGTTCAGTCCTACTTTGAATTTGCTCAGCAGAGCATAACGTGCAAGCAGCCGGAACGATACGGTGATGCCATTGGTGCTGCGCAAAAATTCCGCGAAAAGTATTCAGAAGGCGGGTTTTCTGTTCAGGCTTCCGAATTACAGATGCGGGCCGAAGCAGAGAAAATCAAAAGCACGGCGGATTGTGCGGAACAAGAGCGTGCCAGGGCTTACCTGATTGCAGAAGCTGCATTGAGAAATAAAGAATACGAAAAAGCGATCAGGCTTCTGGAAGCCTACCGCCAGACCTATACCAGCCGCGAGGACCTGGACCAGATTCAGTTAGATATTCTTCGTTCCCGCTATCGGCTGGCGCAGGAAACCTCACCGGTCTGTGCCTCGCTGCCTTTTTTCGAAAAAGCGCTGACCGACTATTATTACTTCGCGGATGAATATCCGGGAAGTGTCCTGCTCAAACAAGCCGAGCAACTCTACGACGATATTCTGGAAGCCCACGATCAATCTAAAAAGAACTGCAATGAGCTCAATTAAAAAGCTGACCAACGGCCACATTTCGCCGAATGTGGAAACCCGCAGCCTCCGCCAGATCGAAAACAAATCCGGCAATTTGTACCTGTCCCTCAACATTATCTCCAAACGGGCCAACCAGATCGCCGTGGACTTAAAGGAGGAACTCCACGGAAAGCTCGAAGAATTCTCAACGGCTTCCGACAACCTGGAAGAGGTGTTTGAAAACCGCGAGCAAATCGAGATTTCCCGGTTCTATGAAAAGCTGCCAAACCCGGCCATTCTCGCAACCCGTGAGTTTATGGAGGACGGCATTTTCTACCGCAAGCTTGACGAAGAAGAATCCGGGAACCCGGAATCGGATGAATGATTGCAGGATACTGCTCGGGGTCAGCGGAGGCATCGCTGCCTACAAGACTGCTCCCTTAATCCGGCTGCTCGTCAAAGCCGGTGCTCAGGTACGCGTGATCATGACCGAAGAAGCGCAGGCTTTCATCACACCGCTTACACTCGCCACGCTTTCGCGTAATCCGGTGCTGACCAAATTGTATAATGCCCAGGATGGTACCTGGTACAACCACGTGGAGCTGGGCACCTGGGCAGACCTGATGCTCATTGCGCCGGCAACAGCTAATACCCTGGCCAAGATGGCAACTGGTCAGGCGGACAACCTCCTGTTGACCACCTGGTTGTCAGCACGCTGCCCGGTTTGGGTTGCTCCTGCTATGGATCTTGACATGTGGAATCACCCGGCCACACAACGCAACCTCGAAACGCTTATTGGTGACGGCGTGCGGGTTTTACCTCCGGATGATGGCGAATTGGCAAGCGGGCTGAGCGGCCCGGGCCGGTTGCCGGAGCCGGAAGTGCTTTTTCAGGCTATCCTCGAATGGCGCAACGCAAAAGCAGGCACAACCAATACTGTCCACAACGCTGAACCGGGCTCCGGTGGCATAAAATTGCCCTCACCACCCCGGCTCCTTCTCGGTAAAAAGGCCATTGTCACCGCCGGTCCAACCTTTGAAGCCATTGATCCGGTTCGGTTTATCGGAAACCATTCCAGCGGAAAAATGGGTATCGCTGTGGCGGAAGCGCTGGCCGCTCTGGGTGCCGAGGTGGCGCTGATCAAAGGTCCGACTGCGCTGGAAAGCCATGCTGCCGGCATCGAAGAAATACAGGTCACCAGCGCCCTTTCGATGTATGAAGCCTGCTCTTCGCGCTTTGACCGCTGCGACATATTTGTTGCGGCAGCCGCCGTGGCCGACTATCGTCCGGAGCATCCTTCGACTCAAAAAATTAAAAAGAAAGAAAGCGACAGCGCCAGGATGACACTGGAGTTGATCAAAACGCCGGATATTCTGGCGGAAATGGGCAAGCGAAAACGCGCGAATCAGTTGCTGGTCGGCTTTGCCCTGGAAACAGAAAACGAAGTCGAAAACGCGCTTTCCAAACTCGAAAAAAAGAACCTGGATCTGATTGTGCTCAACTCGCTAAACGATCCGGGCGCAGGCTTCGGCGTGGATACCAACCGGATTACCCTCGTGGAGAACCGAAATAGAATTGATAAATTTCCGTTGACAAGCAAAACGGAAGCCGCACAAGCCATAGCCCTGCGTATTGCAGAACTGATGCCCTGACTTTTCCGTCATCTTTCCCGAATGAAATTGCGAAGCCTGATCCTGATGCTGTTGGTTGTTACCGGAGCCGCGTTGCAGGCTCAGGAATTGCAGTGCGGCGTGATTGTCACAGCTCCGCAGCTCCGAGTGGTAGACCCCAAGGTGTTCAAGACCCTGGAAACGGCCATCTACGAGTTCATGAACAACCGAACCTGGACCGGCGACAAATTCAAGCAGGAAGAAAAAATTCGCTGCGAGATCAATATCACGATCACCGAGGAGCTTTCCGTGGACCGGTTCCGTGCCCAGGTCGCCATTCAGGCCAGTCGCCCGGTTTACAACTCCGATTACCAGACGGTACTTTTCAACTGGGTTGACAAAGACTGGGAGTTCAGCTATGTGGAATACCAACCGCTGGAATTCAACGAGAATATTGTCCTGAACAACCTGACTTCGATGCTAGCCTATTACGCCTATATCGTTCTTGGGCTGGATTACGATTCCTATTCGCTGAACGGAGGCACCGCCCACCTTCAGAAGGCGCAAAAAATTGTCAACAACAGCCAGAATGCAATTGAGAAAGGGTGGAAACCTTACGATGGAATCCGCAATCGCTATTGGCTGACCGACAACCTGATGAACCCGCGCTTTGCTGCTTACCGGGAGGCTTATTACAAATACCATCGGCTGGGCCTTGATTTGTTCAGTGAAGATCCGCTTGGTCCTGTAACGACCATCACGCAGTGCCTGACCTTGCTCAACGGGGTCAATACGAGCAACCCCAATTCCATGGCCATCCAAATATTTTTCAACGCCAAATCGGATGAACTCATCGGCATTTACACCAGCGCGCCCAGCAAAGAACAGGCGCAGGCCATTGCCATGCTCAACCGCATGGATGCACAGAATTCAAACGATTACCGGAAGATATTAACCGGAGGCCGCTGAGCGTATTTTGACGCCCGGGCCTGATTGCTGACGTGTATATTTGGGGAAAAGGGATGCCCACCCTGGAAAACTCCGGTTATGCTTCGCCATCTGCAGATCAGTAACTACGCTATCATCCAGGACCTGGATGTGGATTTTGATGCCGGACTGACTGTGATCACGGGCGAAACCGGCGCCGGTAAATCCATTTTGCTCGGTGCGCTCGGGCTGGTACTCGGAAACCGTGCGGACTCGAAGGTCTTGTTTGACCAGAGCCGCAAGTGCGTGGTCGAAGGGCGATTTGACCTGAGTGCCTACGCGCTGGAAGAGTTTTTTGGCAATAACGATCTCGACTACGAACCCGAAACGGTCATCCGGCGGGAAATTCTAGCCTCCGGAAAAAGCCGGGCCTTCATTAACGACACCCCGGTTAAATTGACGCTGCTGGAATCGCTGGCGTCCCGGTTGGTCAATATCCATTCGCAGCACGAAACCCTTGACCTGAATCGCTCCCGTTTCCAGACGGGCGTGCTGGACAGCCTGGCGGCTAACGATCAGCGGCTGGCAACTTATCGCCAGACCTTCGAGCGCTTTAAGGCCCTTCGAACGGAGCATCAGGAACGGCTCACCGCCCGCGAAAAAGCACTCGCCGAACGCGACTACCTTCAGTTTCAATTTGATGAACTCTACGGGGCAAAGCTTGACGGCGTGGACGAAAAAACCTTGGAAAATGAGTTATCAGCTCTGGCACACGCCGGAGAAACCAAGCGCGCGCTGTCAGAAGTTGCAGAGTGGCTGCAGGGCGAACAGGGCTCGGTTTCTGGCGCTGTGCGCCAGGCCGGCGCCAGTCTGCGTCCGTTGTTGCGCTGGCGGCAGGATTTGCAACCCTTAGTTGAACGGCTCGACAGTCTGCGTATTGAGGCTGCAGATCTTGCTGCTGAAGCTGAGCAGGCTGAACAGCAAACCAACTGGGATCCTCAGCGCATTGACGAGTTGCAGGAACGTCTTGACGAAGTCAACCGGTTATTGCACAAACACCGCCAGAGTCGGGTGGAGGACCTGATCGCCCTCAGGGATCAGTTTGACAGCCGCCTGCAACAACAGGATCAGGAAAGCCATGCCCTGGATCTGCTGGCGAAAGAAGTTGCCGAAGCCTCCGCAACCGTTTTACAACAGGCTACCGAGCTTAGCGCCCGGCGCACCAAAGCGGCACCGGGTTTTGAAAAGTCGGTGGCCAGACTTTTGGGCGAAGTGGGTATGCCGGACGCGCGGCTGAAGGTTGAAATCACCACGGCATCCGAACCCGGCCCTGCCGGTCTTGACCAGATTCAGTTTTTGTTCGCCTCCAACAAAGGCAGCCGCTTTGATGAACTGCGGCAGGTTGCTTCCGGAGGCGAACTCTCCCGGCTCATGCTCTGCATCAAGTCACTGGTGGCCTCGCACAAGGCCCTTCCCACGCTCATTTTTGACGAAATTGACACAGGCGTCAGCGGCGAAACCGGCCGGCGCATCGGAGTGATCATGGAAGACCTGGCCCAAGGGCATCAGGTGATCGCCATCACGCACCTGCCACAAATCGCCGCCTGCGGGCAGCGCCACCTTTTTGTTTACAAAGACAATAAAGGCAAACAAACCATCACGCGGCTCCGGGCGCTCGAAGGCGAAGAGCGTGTGGAAGGCATCGCCCGCATGATCAGCGGAGACAGTGTTTCCGAGGCCGCCCGGGCCAACGCCCGCGAATTGTTGACGCAAGACTAAGCGCCTCGTGAGGTCTTTAAAAACAAACTGCCGGTCCTTTTTCAGAACCGGCAGTTTGGATTGACAGCTTTAAAATTCTGATGGCATATTAAGGCTTGCTTTCCGTAGCCTTTTCCGTCTCCTTTTGCTCTTGAGTGGGAAGCCCTTGCGTATCCGGGGCAGTGACCGGCTGTTTGTCCGACCTGCTCATCTGCCCCTGGCTGTATTGTTTGATGAAATCGGCCATCACTTCCTTTTGCGACTTATCGGTCACTACGTAGTAGGGATCGGCTTCAATAAGCTTTTGTGCATCAGGTGCCAGGGTGGCGAATTTTTCAGGGGTAATGACCCTGATCTTGTTGATATCCAGCGGATTATTATCCGGTCCGGTCACGTGCTCCGGAGTCTTGCCCACATACTGGCTTTGGAGGGAATTGCCGGAGGTCCGCTGCTCTAAAGGAGGCAGGTTGGCATCCCTGACCAGCGTGATCTTTTCCGTTGATATTTCTTCGTGATTCACCTGAGTTTTTACAGGTTCGGAAGGGCTTACCTGGTTTTGTTGGGCAACAAGGTTTGCTGCGCCTGCAGAAAAAACGAAAAGCATCAGTGAGAATGTAGATTTCATGGCTTTATGGCTTAGTTCCCTTTCTCTATTTGGGCTAACAACAAAGATAACCCGTGAGAATCATCCGCCCGAAGTTTTATTTTCCCGCTGAATTCCGGGTAGTTCTTACTTTAGGGAGCCTAATTAAATCGCAAAAAAGCGAAAGATGAATTACGGATTGCTGAAAGGGAAAAGGGGAATCATTTTTGGCGCCCTGGACGAGCAAAGTATAGCCTGGAAAGTGGCTCTCCGGGCACATGCCGAAGGAGCCCGATTTACGCTAACCAATGCTCCTGTCGCCATGCGGATGGGTAAAATTAAGGAACTTGGCCAGGCTTGTAATGCGCCTGTTTTCGGCGCTGATGCCACCAGCCCGGAAGACCTGGATAAACTGTTCCGGGATTCTATGGAAGCTTTGGGCGGAAAATTAGATTTCGTATTGCATTCAATCGGTATGTCACCGAATGTGCGAAAAGACCGGCATTACACGGACCTCAATTATGAGTGGTATCTTAAAACACTGGATATCAGTGCTTTATCATTTCATAAAGTACTCCAAACCGCACTCAAACTGGATGCCCTGAACGACTGGGGTTCCGTTGTTGCCCTCAGTTACATCGCTGCCCAACGCACGTTTCCCAGCTACAATGACATGGCGGAGGCCAAAGCCACGCTGGAATCTATCGCCAGGAGTTTTGGGTATCATTATGGAAAACGCAACAAGGTCAGAGTCAATACGATTTCTCAGTCGCCAACGGTGACTACCGCGGGTTCAGGGATCGAAGGGTTCGATGTGTTTTTCCACTTTGCCGATAAAATGTCTCCTTTGGGCAATGCACCGGCTGAAGACTGTGCCGGTCTTTGTCTGTTTTTGTTCAGTGACCTCAGCCGCAGTGTGACCATGCAAAACCTTTACAACGACGGAGGATTCAGTTCGGTAGGTGTTTCCGAAGAGATCATGTCTATACTCGGGGAAACCATGAAGGCCAAATCCGGTGGTCAGGTATGATCGCCAAAACACAAGTTTTGCGCGTTACATTTTTATTGCGGTAGGTTCTGTTTATAGCGCTTGTCGCCGTATTTTACAGGTACCGGCTTAGCCCGGATTGCGTTAATTTCACTAACTGGAATTCCCTGCTGATACACAAGGTTAGGGGACGTCAGCACAACCGGGTACATTCATTAAAACCTACCCGGAAAGACCTTCGATCATGGCTCTACCTTTTACCCGGTTTGTCCCTCCGGCTGACGCCGTTGGAAACACTGTTAATGGCAAAGACTGGCTGGCTATTGCCGCCAAACACGCTGATGATTTCAAGCCGCACGTAACCCGGTTTGACCGGGAAAACAAATTCCCTTTCGAACACATCAAAGCGGTTAAAGAATCCGGTTATTCAACCCTCACGGTTCCGGCAGAACTGGGAGGCGGGGGAGCCGATGTGCTGACCATGGTGCGCTGCCAGCACCGTCTTGCCCAGGGAGATGGCCCGTTCACCGTTGCTTTTAACATGCACTTGTTCAATGTGGCCATGCGCTCTGATTTCTGGCGCCTTGGTAACACACGTCAGAAACCCTTTCTGGAAGCGGTGGTGCAAAAACACTGGATCGTCGGGGCAAGCACCAGTGACTACATGGCCAACACATCGGTCAGCGTCAGCGGTATCAACGACACCGCCCGAACGGCTGTACTTGAAAACGGGTTTTACCGGATCAACGGCAAAAGCACCTTTGGCACGCTGTGCGAAGTAGCTGATTATTTCGGCTCCAGCGCCTGTTACGAAGACCCTGTGCGTGGCACGCGCGTGCTTAACTTTCAGGTGCCCATCAATTCGCCCGGGGTGGAAATTATGCGCAACTACGACACCATGAGCATCCGTGCGTCAGCCAGCCATGATGTTGTATGGACCAACCTTATGGTGCCTGTTGAAGCCGTTGTGGACCGCCCGGTGCGCACCTGGGATACCTTCAACAACATCTTTTTTTCCTGGTTCTCTCCATCCATTTCGGCAAGCTACCTCGGCATTGCCCGTGCAGCGCGGGACTATGCGGTGGCCAAAGTTCAGAAACGCGTACAGAAGCCCTTCGACCAACCCATGAGTCACTACCCCGGCAACCAGATTCTGGCGGGTGAAATGGAGGTCGAATTGCGGGTGGCCATGACCATGCTGGAAGGCACGGCAGCCAAATTGGGCAGTGCAGAAGCTAGAGCCAACCCGCCCGTGGAAGACCTGGTAGCCTGCCAGCGCTTTTGCACCGAAACCGCCATCACCATCGTGGACAAGGCTATGCGCATGGCCGGTGGAAGTGCCATCGTCCGCGCAGAGCCCCTGGAACAACTCTACCGCGACGTCCGCGCTTCAATCATCCACCCCCCATGGTCGGGATATGAAGGCGCTGCCATGCTCGGC
>JANNSM010000353.1:0-10983 GCA_031402635.1 Bacteroidota bacterium
GCTGAGTGAGGTGATGAGCCTGAGCTGATCGCGGTGTGTTTCCGGTGCGTAGCGCGGTGATGTGCGTGTGCGGAGCGCTTAGATGAGCCGGTGCGTATGGCGGTGGTGAGCCGGAGCGGAGCGCGGAGGTGAAGAGAGAGATTGGCGAGGGTTGATCTCCCTGCGTGCTTCTTTGCAGGATTCCCTGTGGTCGTACCAAAAGGCTTCCCTGTGGTCTTCCCTGCAGGCATCCGGCTTTATACCAGCCCAAGGCGGCGAAGCAGCGGGGGTAAGAGAATAAGCAACCCTGCCACAGCCGCCACGATCGCGCTGATCAACACGGCTCCCGCGGCAAGATCCTTGATCCGTCCGGCGCGGGGATCACGCGACGGGTGAAGCAAGTTGACCAGCTCTTCAATGGCAGTATTCATGACCTCCGCCGCCCCGACGAACCCGATGCAGAGGGCGAGTACTGCGGCTTGGGTGCGGGAAACGCCCAACCAAAAAGCCATGCCGATGACAAAGACCGCCATCGCCGCGTGGATATAAAAATTCTGCGTTAGCCGAAATGCGTGGAGGACCCCCTGACCGGCAAACCGAAAACTCCGCAGGCGATCTGCCAGATTAAACCGTTTGCGCGAAGGTGAGTTCATAGCGGAGATTTCATGGCAGAGAGTTCAGTATCAACAATACTAATCTATATGTTTCGATGTGTTTTCATGGCGGAGAGTTCTGTGCCTTCAATACTATTTTTTATGGTTCGCTGTGTTTTCATAGCGGATCTCATGGCTGGGCGATAACGATGTGTTCCCAAACCGGATTACCTTTTGAATCAAATACCGCAAGGGTGCAGTGGCGTTGCTCTGACGGCCCGGAAACACTGACTTTCCCAAAGTTGTGATCAACAAGCAGCGTACCCGGAACCCGCTGGGGGTTGTCCGCTTCAGCGCCTTCCAGCACTTTAAAGTTTAACACGGAAGTCATCGGCGAACAGGTGAAATCATAAACGATCAGATTGTCCGATAAGGTGATGCGCTGCAGCTCGCTATGATGGCGGTCACCGGTGAGAAAAATAACATTTCGGATCTTGTTGACCGCAATGAAGTCCAGCAATTCCTGTCGTTCCTCCGGATAGCGGTTCCAACTCTCCCCGCGGTCTAAAAGGTTTAGCGCCTGGCTTCCCACCACGATGAACCGGAACGTAGATTTTGATGTCATCAGCCTTTCCTTCAGCCAATCCATCTGTTGCTTTCCGATCATGGCAGGCTCATCGTCGTGGTATATCGTGGAATGGTAGCGGTCATCCAGCAGGTAAAAGTCTACATCGGAAAGTTGGAAAGACGAAAACGTTCCTTCAACAGATTCTGTTCCGTTGAAAGGGTTGGCCCAAAAATGAGTATGAATAAATAGCGACGTATCCTTCAGGGCAAAATTGCCCTTGGCATTGTTGGGACCAAATTCATGATCGTCCCAGATGGCGTACATGGGCCGGGAACGCACAAAGGCATTGATTTCAGGCACCATAGCATTTTTTATGCGACGCTCATACATCTGTTCAGGAACATTCATATGCCGGAGCAGATAATACAAATTGTCACCGAGCCAGAGCATGAAATCCGAGGGTATGGCCTGCATGACCGGATAGATAGATTCCTGCGGGCCGGGAAAAAACATACGGAAAGCCTGGGGAGGCCTCATCGCGCAGGAACCCGTCAAAAATGAAAAATCGAATACAGGACGGTCAGGGAAGGTGCGGAAGGGTTGCACACCGGCTGCATCCCCATCCAGTTCAATGGTCAGTTGATAATCCGTTTCCGGAGAAAGACCTTCAAAATGACCGAGCAAAATATGGTAATGCCCGTGCCGCAGCATGGTATCCGTTGACCAGATTTGTTCCTGTTCTGATGCCGCGCTTTCCGTTCGACTGAGTTGCACCCGAATCTGATCCGTATTGTGGACCAGCATCCAGAACCGGACACTGTGAGCAGTAGTGTGGCCAATCATCGGACCGGCAGCCAATTTTTTCGCTGCGGGAAAATCGGGGCCGGCAACTTCTCTTCCGGGATCACCTGGCTTAACAAACACCGCCCGCACAAGCCCCGGATCATCGGTGTTAGCGCTTACCCCGCACGGGCCGCCGACCAGCGTCAGCACCAAAAGCAACAGAACCGCATACCCCTTAACCATGCTCAAAGGTATCTACCCCTGATAAAATCTGATGACCACCCGGGCAATACTTCGCACGGTCTCCGGTTCGAGCTCGTAATACATCGGCAACCGGACCAAGCGGTCGGAGTATTTGAGGGCATTGGGGAGCGGCCGGCCATCGTGCCGGTCCCGGTAAAATGGCGATTCGTGCAAAGCCTGGTAATGAAAAACTGCCCGGTAACCTGCCTCTTTTAACGTGTCAATAAGCGCCGTGCGCTCCGCGAGGTTCTCCGTAACCAGGTAGAACATATGCGCATTGTTGGTGGCGTATTCAGGGATAAATGGAAGCCTGACTTTGCCCTGAATAGCAAGCGGCTGAAGTTCTTCAAAATACGTGTTCCAGATCGCGAGGCGCTTGCGCTGGATCCCTTCCAGGTGCTCCAGTTGTGCCCAGAGAAATGCTGCGGTGATTTCTGAAGGCAGAAACGAAGAACCGATATCCACCCAGTTGTATTTGTCCGTTTCACCGCGGAAAAACGCGGCGCGGTTGGTGCCTTTTTCCCAAATGATCTCCGCCCGTTCGGTGCGCTGCCGGTTGTTGATCACAAGCATACCCCCTTCGCCACAAATGATATTCTTGGTTTCGTGAAACGAAAATGCCGCAAAGTCACCCAATCCGCCGAGTGGCCGGCCTTTATAGCTGCTCTCAATGGCCTGCGCAGCGTCTTCGACAACCATCAGGCTGTGCTGCCGGGCCAGGTCCAGCAGCGAGTCCATGTCAACCGCAACGCCGGCATAGTGCACCGGAACGATAGCCCGTGTTGCGGGGGTAATTAACGATTCAACCAAACGTACATCCAGGTTGGGCTCGTCTGCGCGACTGTCAGCAAAAACAATCCGGGCCCCGCGCAGCACAAAGGCGTTAGCCGTGCTGACAAAGGTGTACGAAGGAACAATGACTTCATCGCCCGGCCCTATTGCTGCGAGGATGGCCGACATCTCCAGGGCATCGGTGCACGATGTGGTCAGCAGACATTTGTTGAAATGATATCGCTTTTGGAAGTACTCGTGGCACATTCTGGTGAAATGGCCGTCACCGGTCAGTTTGCCGCGGTCAACGGCCTCGCGGATATAGTCAAGTTCCTTGCCGACAATAAATGGTTTGTTAAACTGAACCGTGTATTCCATAAGGATTAGCCTTTGGGATTGGTCGGAACTGATTCGTCTTTGATGTAGATCGGGCGGTCCTTGGCCTGGTCAAAGGTTTTTCCTACGTACAATCCGACAACACCCAACACGGAAATGATAGCTCCGCCAAGAAACCACACGGAAATCATGAGGCTGGCCCAGCCTTCGACACTAAACCTGCCGGCCAGGGCGCTGACGAGGGTAACCAACCCGGTAAGAAAAGCGATGGTGCTCAGGACCAGCCCGAGCTTCACCGCAAGACGCAGCGGCTTATCCGAAAAGGCGAGGATCGTGTTCAGGGCAAGGTGGAAAAGTTTTGACCAGTTGTAGTTGGTCTCGCCGACCGTTCTCGGATCGTGCTTGACGGGCTGGCTGACCGAAGAAAAACCGGTCCAGCGAACCATCGTGGGAAAATACCACGTGGGCTCGCGCAGTGCGCGCACAGCCTGGATCACGCGGGTGTGGTAAATGCCGAAGTTGGCGATGGTATGATCTTGCGGCATACCGGTGAGGTAAGACAAAAAGCGGTAAAACAGCCAGGAGCTGAAACGCTTGTGCCAGTCGTGTTCGCGGATGCTCCGCTGTGCGAAAACAATCGGGGAATTGTTTCGAAGGGCGTTGTCCAGGAAGCCGGGAATTTCCTCGGGCCTGTCCTGCAAGTCGCAATCCATGACCACAACCCATTCGCCCCGTGCGGCATCCAGACCAGCGAGAATGGCGGGGTGCTGCCCAAAATTTCTGGCGAGTTTTAATCCCTGAACTTCGGGATAGCGAGCGGCGGCTTCGCGAATTTTTAACCACGACAGATCCGGGCTGCCGTCGTCAACCAGAATGATCTCGTAAGAACAGTTCATCGGCGCTACAGCGGCGCGAATTCTTTGAACCAATAATTCTACCAGCAATTCTGCGCGGTAAACCGGGCTGACGATGGAAAGGGTTACGGCCTTCCCGCTGACCACGTCTGGGTTAAAGCTGGCGCTCAAATTACCCGGGTTTTTTTTCCATAACCAGCACGGCAAATCGCTGATCAGGAGACACGAACTGTTTGATGATCCGAAGATCTTTTCGCTGCGCCACGGCCTGGAAGGTCAGGACGCCCCGTTGTTCCTGGTTTCCCCCGTAATGGCTGTCAAAAATAATGATCGTTCCAGGCTCGGCGGTCTCCAGGTTTTTCACGTCAACAAATCGGTACTGCTCATTGTACCGCCTTGGGATCCCCGAAAAATAATAAAAGAGCGAATGGTTCATCAGTGTGGGCTTCTTGTCCATGCCTTCATGGAGATAATAGTCCATCACTTTCTGGCAGGTCTGGTCTTCCAAAGACATAGGCTGCGGTTCTTCGGTAGCCACCGTATGAACCACCGTCATTCCCACAACCAGGGCAACTGCCCAACCCGCCGGTAATTTGAAAAACGTGGTAGCGGCAAGCACCAGCCCAAGGACCATCAGGACCATGAACTTGGAAGGATCCACTTCTTCGGTAAAAGCGGGAATCATGGTGTGCTTGTGCGATAAAAAGGCAAGCACCAGCGCGGCAAAAACGGCGAGTGCACCAAAAACCACGGGCCGCGGCAAGGGGTCTTTTCCCCAAACCCGCTCCAGTCCCATAACGGCAAAAACGGCAATGAGCGGAGATACCGTGAGCAAGGTGCGCAAAATGCCATAGACATTAACCAGGGTGAACCACTCGGAAACAAAGAGGCAATAGGTGAAAAAATAAACGGAGAAGACCAGGTAGATCACCATGTAGCGCTTCAGGTGCTCTTTGGCGCCGGAAGGATTGATCAGAAAACCGAGATAGCCCAACAGGAAAAAGAAGGTCGGTATGGTGCCCATCGTTGGGGTAAACCATTTCCAGTAATGCCAGAAACCCACCTGAGCGTAATCATACCGTTCGCTTGCTGCACTGGCAGAATTGAAGACCCAGAGCGGGTCGTCGTGAACAATCCATCCGACGATATTGAGTGCAACCGGCGTCCAGCCCAGGAGCAGGAACGGCAACCATTTGCGCTTCATCAGAAAGGTCAGCCCGATGATGAGCGTAATCAGTGCGGTTTCCTGCCGGAGCGCAAAACTGTAGGAAAAGAAAAATGCTGCCCACAAATACTTTTCCTTCACATACATCAGGGCACCCAGACTGATGACCACAGCGGTGAGAAATTCAGAGTAATTGCGAAATGCAGTCTGGTAGAAGAAAGGCTGAAAACTACAAAGCACCACCGCCGCAAGGGCAAAACGGAGTTTGTATTCGCGGGCAATGAGATAGGCGATAAATCCACCTGCTGCTGCGAGCAGCGTGGTGAGCAGCGTTACCGCCCATTCGCCCAGCAGCGCCGGCAGAACATAAAATATTTTGAAGCCCGGCTTGGCCCACAGCGTCACAATGTTGGCCGGGTCATACCAGAACTCTTTCATGTTCAGGTAATGGGCTACCTCATCGTGCTGGTAAAAGCCGGGGGAAAGAGAACCGAAAATATGGAAGGCGGCTACGCATAACGCACTCAGACCAAGCGCGACATAAGTCTCCTGTTTTGTGCTGAGTACCATACCGCCCTTTTATTCAGGCCTTTGCGGCGGGACCGCCAAAGTTCATCGGAATGCCGGTCATCGGCTCTCCGTCGGGAATTTCGCCGTGGACGGACTCGTACTTGGCGATGTTCTCACCCAGTGCGCGCAGGAGGCGCTTGGCATGAGACGCCGTCAGCAGAATACGGGACTTGACTTTGGCTTTTGGCACTCCGGGCATCACCCGCACAAAGTCTATGACAAACTCCGTGGACGAGTGATTGATGATTGCCAGGTTGGAATAGGTGCCCTCGGCGATCTCTTCGGAAAGTTCAATGTTGAGCTGCCCGGGTTGGGGGCGGTTTTCGGGG
The DNA here is from genome assembly GCA_031402635.1 of Bacteroidota bacterium. GTDB lineage: Bacteria > Bacteroidota > Bacteroidia > Chitinophagales > BACL12 > WGOA01. The sequence continues at coordinate 6,192 of JANNSM010000353.1, forward strand.
GAATCTGCCATGCCGTAAAGATAAGTCACGGACATCATGTGCGGTCGCCATTCGCGGACAGAAACCCGCAATGGGGATAACCGGAACGGGGGGAATGACAAAGGCCGAAAAAAAGAACCGCCCCGCCGGGCTTTGACCGTCGGAGCAGCACAGTTTGCGGGGGGGAATGACAAAGGCCGAAAAAAAGAACCGCCCCGCCGGGGGGGCGGGGCGGTTGATCTCTTGTAAAAATTGGCCGAAACCGGTTAACCGACCACTTCTTCCGTTGCTGCGGTGGTAACCGGCATCACGACTTTGGCCGCCAGCATCCTTTCGTATTCTTCGCGGTCGCCCACAATGATGGATTCGAACTCGCGCTGACCGGTGCCTGCCGGAATGCGATGGCCTACAATCACGTTTTCTTTCAGGCCGAGCAGGGTATCCTCGCGGGCGGCAATAGACGCCGAGCTGAGCACCTTGGTGGTTTCCTGGAAAGAAGCCGCAGAAATCCATGACCCGGTTCCCAACGAAGCCTTGGTAATACCCTGCAACAGCGGAGTAGCCGTTGAGGGAATGGCATCGCGGGATTCCATCGGTTTCTTGTCGTTGCGGCGCAGGAAGGAATTCTCCTCCCGGAGCTGTCGCACCGATACGATCTGGCCTGCGCGATGTTTGGCAGAATCGCCGGCCTCTGTAATGTATTTCTTGTCGAAGATCTGATCGTTTTCTTCGATGAAATCAAACTTGTCAATAGCGGATTTCTCCAGGAATCGGGTATCACCGGCATCGGAGACGATCATCTTGCGCATCATCTGGCGAACGATCACCTCGATGTGTTTGTCGTTGATTCGCACCCCCTGCAGGCGGTAAACTTCCTGAATCTCGTTGACGATGTATTCCTGAACCGCATATGGGCCTTTGATGGCCAGGATGTCGGCCGGGGTGATTGCGCCGTCAGAGAGTGGCATCCCGGCCTTGACAAAGTCGCCATCCTGAACCAGGATGTGCTTGGTCAGCGATACCATATACTTGCGCACATCGCCGTCTTTGGATTCAACCACCACTTCGCGGTTACCCCGTTTGATGCGGCCGAAACTGACCACACCATCCACTTCGGAGACAACGGCGGGGTTTGAAGGGTTCCGCGCTTCGAAAAGTTCGGTAACCCGCGGCAGACCGCCGGTGATGTCCCGGACCTTGCCCAACACGCGCGGAATCTTGACGAGCACCTGCCCCGTGCGCACCGAGTCGCCCTCTTCGACAAAAATGTGGGAACCCACCGGCAAGTTGTAGTTTTTCAACTCCTGCCCTTTCTTGTCCATCACGCGGATCGTCGGAATTTTGGTCTTGTCACGGCTTTCCGTGATCACCTTTTCCTTGTGTCCGGTTTGCTCGTCCGCTTCTTCGCGGAAGGTCACCCCTTCGATGATCGCTTCAAACGAAACTGCACCAGCCAGTTCGGAAAGGATAACAGCGTTGTACGGATCCCAGGTACAGATCACATCGCCCTTCTTCACTTTCTCGCCGTCTTTGACTCTGAGCGAAGAGCCGTAAGGCATGTGGAAGGTTGTCAAAAGAATTTCTGTGTTGGCATCCACGATCCGGAGTTCACCCGTACGCCCGATAACCACTTTGTGTTTGCGCCCATCGTCATCCACGTGATCGGTGGTCCGGATGCCGTCAAACTGTAGCACTCCGTCAAACCGGGCGCTGAGTTGGCTTTCGGTAGCGATGTTCGAAGCGGTACCACCCACGTGGAAAGTACGCAGCGTAAGCTGGGTGCCCGGCTCGCCGATGGACTGCGCGGCAATGATGCCAACGGCGTCTCCCATTTGTGCGATCCGGTTGGTCGCCATGTTGGTGCCGTAGCACTTGACACAAACACCGCGGCGGGATTCACAGGTCAACACCGAGCGAATCTCCACAGACTCAATCGGCGACTCTTCGATCTTGCCGGCAATCTTGCGGCTGATCAGCTCTCCTGCGTTCACGATTTTTGCACCCGTCAGCGGATGGTAAACATCGTGAAGGCTGGTGCGTCCGATGATCCGGTCAGCAAGCGGCTCAATGACTTCTTCGTTGTCTTTGAGCGCCATGATTTCAATGCCACGAAGGGTGTTGCAGTCCTCTTCGGCGATGACCACATCCTGCGCAACGTCAACGAGACGGCGGGTGAGGTAACCGGCATCAGCCGTTTTAAGGGCGGTATCGGCAAGACCTTTACGGGCGCCGTGGGTAGAAATGAAGTATTCGAGCACCGAAAGGCCTTCCTTGAAGTTGGCCAGAATCGGGTTTTCAATAATCTCGCCACCGCCGCCGGCACTGGACTTCTTCGGTTTGGCCATAAGTCCCCGCATACCGCCGAGCTGGCGGATCTGCTCCTTCGAACCCCGGGCCCCGGAGTCAAGCATCATGAACACCGAATTGAAGCCCTGGTTATCTTCAGAAAGCGACTTGAGCAGGGTTTCAGTAAGACGCGAATTGGTGCGGGTCCAGATGTCAATGACCTGGTTGTAGCGTTCGTTGTTGGTGATAAAGCCCATGTTGTAGGACTCCGTCACTTCGTCCACTTCAACCTGTGCCGAATCAAGCATGGACTGCTTTTGGTCAACCTTCACTATGTCAGCGAGGTTGAAGGACAAGCCACCTTTAAAGGCCCAGCGGAATCCGAGGGTCTTGATATCATCCAGGAATTGCGCGGTGCGCGGAACGTCCGTGGAATTGATGACCTCGCCGATGACCTTGGAGATTGCCTTTTTGGTCAGCAGCAGGTTGATAAAACCGAGGTCTTCCGGGACAACCTGATTGAAAAGCACCCGGCCTACCGTGGTTTCGATCAGCTTGGTCACCAGGCGGTCTTCTTCGATCACGGTTACGCGAACCTTGACCCAGGCGTGCAGATCTGCCCGGCCTTCGTTGTAGGCGATGATGACTTCTTCCGGTCCGTAGAAAGTGGTTCCCTGCCCGAGGACGCGGTGTTCCGGGGTGTCTTTCCGGCCTTTGGTGATGTAGTACAATCCGAGCACCATGTCCTGAGAAGGCACGGTAACCGGCTCACCACTTTGGGGATTGAGGATGTTGTGGGAGCTGAGCATCAGCATTTGCGCTTCCAGAATGGCAGCGTGGCTGAGCGGAACGTGCACGGCCATCTGGTCGCCGTCAAAGTCAGCGTTAAAGGCCGAGCAAACCAATGGGTGAAGCTGGATGGCTTTACCTTCAATCAGCTTGGGCTGGAACGCCTGAATGGACAAGCGGTGAAGGGTCGGTGCGCGGTTCAACAACACGGGGTGGCCTTTGAGAATATTCTCCAGGATATCCCAGATAACCGGCTCTTTGCGGTCCACCAGCTTCTTGGCCGATTTAACCGTCTTGACGATGCCGCGCTCAATCAGCTTTCGGATTACGAAGGGCTTGAACAGCTCGGCGGCCATGTCTTTGGGCAAACCGCATTCGTGCAGTTTGAGGTCCGGACCGACAACAATCACCGAACGGCCGGAGTAGTCCACGCGCTTTCCGAGAAGGTTCTGGCGAAAACGGCCCTGCTTGCCTTTTAGCACGTCGCTGAGCGACTTGAGGGCTCTTCCCCCTTCCGCTTTGACGGCATTTGATTTGCGGGAATTGTCAAACAGCGAATCCACGGCCTCCTGAAGCATGCGCTTCTCGTTGCGGAGAATCACTTCCGGGGCCCGGATTTCGATCAGGCGCTTGAGGCGGTTGTTCCGGATGATGACCCTGCGGTACAAGTCATTCAGGTCAGAACTGGCGAAGCGGCCACCGTCGAGCGGTACGAGCGGACGAAGTTCGGGCGGGACAACCGGCAGGTACTGGATAATCATCCACTCCGGGCGGTTTTCCAACCGCAGGTTGGCATCGCGGAAAGCCTCAACCACACTCAGGCGCTTCAGCGCCTCCGCTTTGCGCTGCTGCGAGGTTTCGTTGTTTGCCTGGTAGCGAAGCGCTGCAGCCATCTCGTCCATATCCAGGCGCTGGAGCAACTTTCTAACTCCTTCCGCACCCATCTCCGCAATGAACTTGTTGGGATCGGAATCATCGAGCTGCTGGTTGCCTGCCGGGAGGTTTTCCAGGATATCAAGGTATTCCTCTTCGGTCAGCAGGTCGAGCGGACCCAGGTTCTTTTTCTCGCCGCTCACGTTAACACCGTCAGCCGTTGGGCCGGGCTGCACGACGGCGTAGCGCTCGTAGTAAATAATGGATTCGAGCTTCTTGGAAGAAAGGCCCAACAAATAACCAATCTTGTTAGGCAGCGATTTGAAGTACCAGATGTGTACAACCGGCACCACCAGTTTGATATGGCCCATTCGCTCGCGGCGGACTTTCTTCTCCGTCACTTCTACTCCGCATCGGTCGCAGACAATGCCCTTGTAGCGAATACGTTTGTATTTGCCACAGTAGCACTCATAGTCTTTAACCGGTCCGAAAATGCGCTCACAGAACAAACCATCGCGCTCCGGCTTGTAGGTCCGGTAATTGATCGTTTCCGGCTTCAGAACTTCCCCGTAAGAGCGCTCCAGAATGGTATCGGGAGAAGCCAGCGTAACGGTTACGGTGTTAAAGTCGGATTTGATCTTGTGATCCTTTTTAAAAGGCATGGGATGACGTCCGTTTTAGCGGGTTAAGCGATCAGTCAAATTTCAAATCAAGCGCCAGGCCACGGAGTTCGTGGATCAGCACATTGAAGGACTCGGGGATACCGGCCGGCGGCAGGTTATCACCCTTCACAATAGCTTCGTAAGTCTTTGCTCTTCCGATGATGTCGTCGGACTTGACGGTGAGCAGTTCCTGGAGGATGTTC
>JANNSM010000354.1:0-7923 GCA_031402635.1 Bacteroidota bacterium
GTCATTTCATGCAACTGAAACTCACCGAGAATCCTGCGCAAAGCCTGTTCCGTGGACACCATTTCGACCCCGAAAAAAAGGCTTTTGATGTCAGGATGTTCTGCCAGCCGCCGGTCCAGGTAAACGGGAAGAACCAATTCCGGCTCAACGCGCTGAAGCATTTCCCGCAAGGTTGCGGTCATGGCCGGCCGGTCCCACCGTTCTTGCCCTGCGGTCTCGTTAAATGCCTTTTCGATCCAGGCATCCAAATGGCTTTCCCGCTGAACAAGGCGGTTGAAATCCGCCGCTAATTCCAACGCATCCTGTCCGACCGGACCGGCAAATGCGAGAAAAATCCGGAAGCCACGAACTTCCCAGGCTGGCACCCTTCCAGCCTGCGAATGCAGTAGAAAATGGAGAATGTCTCCAACCAGTTCCTGCGCTGAAAACGGTTCCTCCTGACGACAGCAGCGTACAATTCCGCGCAGCGCGCCCCGGTAGTGCAGTGCCAACAACCTTCCCATTCCGGGAATTGCCGGAATCATGTTTAACCCGTCGAATTCCTTTTTGAACCAGCCGGATTCCAAACCCCGCCTGAACAGTGTGTACAACAGCAATTCAAAGCGGCGAACCCCCAATTCAGTATAGGGAAAATGTTTCCGCAGATTGTACGGAACAGGCAATTGGAGCAGCTTGGAAAGCTCCCGGTCTATCCGGCTTTCGGGGATAAATTCCACGGCGAGCCAAAGTAGCCGATTTTCGCGGCATGCACGCGGTTTATGCCGCTCCGGAAATGCTTAATTTTGCCGGCCAGATGAGCCTTCACGAAGAAATTGCCGCCAGGCGGACGTTTGCGATTATTTCGCACCCGGATGCCGGTAAAACTACCCTGACGGAGAAATTTCTTCTCTACGGCGGCGCTATTCAGACAGCCGGAGCGGTCAAGTCAAACAAAATCAGGAAAAGCGCCACGTCTGACTTCATGGAGATTGAGCGCCAGCGCGGAATTTCTGTAGCCACTTCGGTGATGAGTTTTGAATACTCCGGTCTGCTGATCAACCTACTGGATACGCCGGGTCACAAGGATTTCGCCGAGGACACTTACCGCACGCTCACCGCGGTGGACAGTGTAGTGCTGGTAATTGACTGCGTCAAAGGGGTTGAAGAACAGACGGAAAGACTGATGCAGGTTTGCCGGATGCGATCTACACCGGTAATCATTTTTGTCAACAAGCTGGACCGCGACGGCCGGGATCCCTTTGACCTGCTTGACGAGTTGGAAGAAAAGTTGAAAATCAGACTCCGGCCCATGACCTGGCCAGTGGGCATGGGTAAAACATTTCAGGGCGTTTATGACCTTGACCAGCATCGTTTGCTCATGTTCCGCCCGGGTGGCGTGCGGCGCACAGAAGATGTGCTCGCCATTCACGGTCTCAACGATCCACAACTGGACACACAACTCGGATCCGCGGCAATTTCCCTTCGGGAGGATGCCGAACTGATCAACGGTGTTTATGATCCCCTGGACATTGAGGCTTACCACCGCGGAGAAATCGCTCCGGTCTTTTTTGGCAGTGCGGTCAACAATTTCGGTGTTCAGGAATTGCTGGAAGCTTTTGTGCGGATCGCGCCGCCACCGCAGCCAAGACCTACCGATCTCCGTCCGGTTGCCCCCGATGAACAAGCGTTCAGCGGGTTTGTCTTTAAAATTCACGCCAATATTGATCCGCGACATCGCGACCGCATCGCCTTTCTCCGGGTATGCTCCGGCAAGTTTGAGCGAAACACGTTTTACCAGCACACACGCCTTCACAAGCAGGTCCGTTTTTCGAACCCCTACTCTTTTATGGCCAGGTCAAAAGAGGTGATTGAAGAGGCCTGGCCGGGCGACGTGATCGGTCTTTACGATACGGGTATTTTCAAAATCGGTGATACCCTGTCCGAAGGGGAACCGATCACCTACCGCGGGATCCCGAGTTTTTCGCCGGAAATTTTCAGGGAAGTGGTCAACAACGACCCGATGAAATCCAAGCAATTGGATAAGGGCATCCGGCAGCTCACCGAGGAAGGTGTGGCTCAGTTGTTTATCAAAGAACCCGGCAGCAAAAAAATTGTGGGAACCGTTGGAGAACTTCAGTTTGACGTTATCCGATACCGGCTGGAACACGAGTATGGCGCGCGCAGCACTTTCCACGCGCTGCCTTATCACAAGGCTTGCTGGATCACCACTGACAACCAGGCTAAACTGCAGGAGTTTCTGCGCTATAAAAGCGATCACGTGGCCACGGATAAAGATGGCAACTGGGTATTTTTTGCCGAGTCAGCCTGGATTTTAAATGTCTCCAAAGAGAATTATCCGGAACTAAATTTCCACACCAATTCGGAATTTAAAACCGAACAGGCCGAAATCTGACGCTTTTGTTAAGGCCGTTTTTTCCGGTGTTTCGGACAGTTATAGCGATTTTACCGATTATACCGATTGTGCCTGCTGTGCGGCGGTAAAGCGTTGAAAGACCGAATGTTTAATCGGGAGCCATTCGCGCTTTAATATGCTGAAATAAACGGTATCTCTCCGGTGCCCGTCCCAGTTGACCATATGGCTGCGGAGCTCGCCTTCTTCTGTTGCGCCAATGCCCAGCAAGGCTTTCCTGGACACGGAATTGCGACTGTCTGTCTTGAACTCAACCCGTTCAATTTTCAGCGTTTCAAAAGCGAAGTGAAGCAATTCGAATTTTACCGCCCGGTTAATTCCGGCTCGCTGAAAAGATTTTCCGAGCCAGGTGAACCCGATTTCCAGCCGGCTGTCAGGCCAGAAAAAATTGCAGAGACGGGTGCTGCCTGCAACATTTCCCGTTTGGAGATCCAGGATGGCAAAAGCATAGGATTGCGCTGCACGCCGCTCGGCGATGGCCAGGTCAACATACTCGATCAGATCTTCTTCGACAACGAGATTGACCCGGGTAAATTTCCACAGGTCCGGATCCAGAGCATGCGGCAAAAGGGAACTCGTGTGCTGAAGTCCAAGAGGCACCAGCTCCACAAGATTATTTTTAAAACGAAGGGCCTGTTTGAAAATTCCGGGCGCATTCATGACCGGAAAGATACAACGGGAGTTGCTGGATAAACCAATTCAAACACCCGGTCTCAAGCTGACGAGTCAGATTCCGAAATTATCCAGCCAGCGGTTTTTCGCGAACCAGCCTGGATTTCTGGAGATATTGCTGGCCTGGCTGATAAATGAAAAAGCAGCTCTGACCCTGAATGGTCCGGATGATAGGTTCGCTGAGTTCAACCGGAACGGAAGGACAACCCTGACTTCGGCCGAGGCGGCCGTTTACCTGAATAAATTCCCGGCTTACATAATCCGCGCCGTGTAAAACGATAGCCCGATCTCTTGCATTGCCGTTTATACCGGGCTCAAGCCCGTCAAGGCGCAGGGAAAGCCCGTGTTTGCCTTCATAGGATTCACTGGCCAGGAAAAAACCTACACTGCTCTGATAACTCTGAGGCGTATCAGAAAATTCGGTGGCGTATAACTCCCCGCTATTCTGGCCGTGAGCCACCAACGTTTTAAAGATTACTTTTTTCTCCACCAGATCAATTACCCATAACCGTTCCCGGGTAGAGGGCAAGCGGAAGTCCACGACCGTCAGGTAACGTTCATTGAGGAGTTTTCCCTGGCGTTGTAATTGTTCAAAGCCGGTGAGGGCCAGAATAAAAACATCGCGGTCCGGAAGCGCGCTGCGGTCGGCAAATCGGACGTATTCCTGGGCGAAACGGATTTCAGCAGAAGCCGTGTTGGCTGCTGCGAGTTTCAGATCAGCTTCGCTGTCTTCTTCTCCGCCGCCGCCGTAGCCTTCGGCATAAGCGCTGGCGGAAAGAGAACCGGAAATGCCGGAAACCGCTTTCTCAGCGGATCCGGAAAGTTTACCGGATAGCGAGTATTGTGGCTTTCCAGTAAATGATGGAGGAGCGGTCGTTCCTTGAGCAGGGGCAAAAAAAACCAACCCGGACAGGATCAAGGCCAATCGAAACATAGGCGGTGGAGGCGAAGGTTATACGCTTGGGAATTCCCAAATCAATAAGAAATACCGGAACAAGCGCGGAAGATAGACATAATATCGTTCAGCTAATTAGATAACGGTGTTAAAATATCCGGTCGTTCATGACCGAACAAAACGTCGTCTAAAACTGATAACGAATTGAGGGCTTATATATTGCCCCCTGAACCCCTTTATAATCAGCGATCTGCGCGGTAAGAAGAAGTGCCGTCATCAAACAGCCATGTGATCGTTTCGTAGTCCAGCGCGATCTCTTCCTCCACCATGGTGGAATTGGGGAGGCGCGCATTCCCCGCTTTGATGCGGGTCAACACGGATTTTACCCGGACTTTTTCAAGTTTCAGCCGAAACTCTTCAACTTCAGTGCCATCCTGTTTTTTTGTATACACCAGAATATCAACTTGTTTGAGCACGCTTCCTTCATCCAGCGCTTCAAGCAATACTGCCGATGACTCTCCTACGGATTTGGTAATCCTGACTTGTCCAAGACTGACGGGACCCTCACCGGTAGCGGCCTCTGATAATTGGGTGAATCCCGAAATCGTGATGTATCCGGGCTTTTCTTTAGCACTGAGGTTGCCCGGAACAAGTTTGCCGCCACTGTCTAAAATGATCATATACGTTCCTCCGTCAGAAACTCCGCCTGTTACCAGATTACGTCGAACTGCCCCGTCAACCTGGGCTTTCACAAAAGTTGAAAAACTGAGCGCGCAGAGGATTAAAATAGCAGATCTGGCAATTCGCATTCGCAGTATTTTTGTTGAGAAAGGATAACGAAGATACGGGGAACCTACAGGAATTGTCCACTGCTGAGAAGGTTGTTCCCGAAACGGTTTCAGGTTATCTTGGCACTCGCGTTCTTTGTCAATAACCGGGAGCCATGCTTCCGGATGTGTTACCTGCCCGGACAAACACCACCTGCTTTTTAAACCTAACAGTTTCGCTCAACAGGGCTTTGCTCGCCGGAGTCAGAATGGACCTCCATGCTTTTCGCGAAAGTGAAATCGCATTTCTTCTAATAGCTTTTGTGTAATTCATGGTTAAAAGAGGGAACAGAGGATATTCAATACCGTGCGGAGGTCCTTATCCGTTTTCATCGAGGTTTACAAAACCCTGCGTGTTTGGCCGGGCATTTTTTTGTGAAGTATTCCAGTTTCCACGCCGGCGACCCATCGCCCGTTGATGTCTGTAATGTTCATCTTTTCAATTAATTTATGCTGAAGGATCTATTTCAAGACATCCTTTACCGGCTGAGCCAACCTCTGGTGAGCCTGCTGATCCGCTTGGGTATTTCTCCGGATATACTGACCCTTCTCGGACTTCTGGCCAACGTGCTTGCGGCGTGTTTTATGGTGTCCGGAGCAATGCGTGGATTCGCCGGCGCATACCCGCCATTGATCACCGGTGGTCTTTTTCTGCTCCTGGGCGGGTTTTTTGACATCCTTGACGGAAGAGTTGCCAGAATGACTGGAAAGGCAAGTCCGGCGGGAGCGCTGTTTGATTCGGTGCTGGACCGCTACGCAGAACTGCTCATGTTTCTCGGGATTGGCTGGATGGCATGGACTCTTGATCAACCCCGCTCTCTGCTTGCGGCTTATTTGGCGATGTCATTTTCTATCATGGTTTCTTATACCCGGGCAAGAACCGAAGGCTTGGGACTGGGAGGCAGTTTCGGTTTGTTTCAACGGCCGGAACGCATCGTGCTGATCAGCCTTGCCGCCATTGTTGCCGGACTTGCCGGTCAGGGGCAGTGGTGGTCCAAACCCGAAGCTGCCTGGCAGCGAATTTTTGAGCCCGCTTTGTGGCTGGTAGCCTCCGGTGCTGGTTTTACCGCAATACACCGTCTATTCAGCGGTTACCGCAATTTACTCAGGCGCGAGAGCGGTCCTTAGAATGCGGTTGTTCCCATTTATGCACATTGTGGACCTCGCTTGTCCCGGTCGTACTTTTGCCGGGCATTAATTCGTACCAATTCAAACCGATTTTCATGAACGACGCAGCGAATTCCCCGGAGGTTAAGCCCGCAAAGGGAAAGCTCGGCATCCTGCTGCCCGGTTTGGGCGCGGTAGCCACCACCTTCATCGCTGGTGTTCTTTCCGTTCGCAAGGGACAATCGCTGCCCATCGGTTCGCTCACGCAGATGGGAAGCATCCGGCTGGGTCCACGGACAGAGCGGCGCAATCCGCTCATTCGGGATTTCATACCGCTGAGCAGCCTGAACGACCTGGTTTTTGGCGGATGGGATATTTATACTGACAACACATACGAGGCGGCCCAGAATGCCGGTGTGCTAAGCGCCCCTCTACTGGAATCTGTGCGAACAGAAATGGAGGCTATCCAGCCGATGGCTGCTGTATTCAACAAACAATTTGTCAGCCGGCTTGACGGACCCAATGTGAAATCCGCCCAAAACAATATGGAGCTTGCCGAAGCACTGATGGATGATATCCGTCAGTTCAAAAAATCACGGGGTTGCGACCGCCTGGTCATGATTTGGTGCGGTTCTACCGAGCGGTATCTGCCACCGGGCCTGGTTCACAAGACACTGGCGGCATTTGAAGAGGGTCTGGTAGAAAATCACCCGGATATTTCACCGGGCATGATCTACGCTTACGCGGCCATTCGCCTTGGAATTCCATATGCCAACGGAGCTCCCAACCTTTCCTGCGATGTGCCGGCACTTGAGCAATTGGCGCGGCAAACCGGTTCGCCAATTGCCGGAAAGGATTTCAAAACCGGGCAGACGCTAATGAAAACAATTCTCGCTCCCGGTTTGAAAGCACGCAGCCTGGGCATAAGCGGCTGGTTTTCAACCAATATATTGGGGAATCGGGACGGAGAAGTGCTGGATGATCCCGAGAATTTCCGCACCAAAGAAGTGAGCAAACTCGGAGTGCTGGAACAAATTCTTGAACCGGACCGGCATCCGGAGCTCTACGGGAATCTCTACCACAAAGTGCGCATAGAATACTACCCGCCACGCGGAGATAACAAGGAGGGCTGGGACAACATTGATATCACGGGCTGGCTCGGATATCCGATGCAGATAAAAATTGATTTCCTGTGTCGCGATTCCATTCTTGCAGCTCCCCTTGTGCTTGACCTGGCGCTTTTCCTGGATCTTGCCGCCCGCGCAGGCATGTCCGGTATCCAGGAATGGCTTTCGTTTTATTTTAAATCCCCGCAAACAGCTCCGGGACTTTATCCACAGCACGATATTTTTGTTCAGCGCGAAAAACTGATGAACACGTTGCGGCATATTATGGGCGAAACACTGATCACGCACCTCGGCCTGGATTACTACAATACCCCAACAGCCGAACAGGCATGAGTCTGCCGTTCGGCAGGCAGATCCCCGAACTCATTGGCCGAACCGCCCTTTTTGCGGCCAGTGGTTTCGGACTGGGCTATGCTCCGATCGCGCCGGGCACTTTCGGAGCCGCAGGAGGCCTGGCCTCGCTGGTGCTGCTGAATTCTTGCTGGCCGGCAATTTTTCCCGGGAGTTTCCGGCAACCCTGGGTCTTTGCCGCGTTATGCGGGGCATTGTTTTTGGTGGGAATCGGCTGTGCCCGTCTGGCTGAAAAATTATGGGGAGAAGATTCTCAAAAAATTGTACTCGATGAATGGTTGGGAATGTGGGTCGCGATGCTGGCCCTTCCATTTACCTGGTCCACGGCAATTTTCGCATTTGTACTGTTTCGCCTCTTTGATATCAGCAAGCCCTTTCCGCTGCGCCGGGCGGAGTTGCTGGGCGGGGGAACAGGTGTAATGCTCGACGATTTACTGGCCGGGGTTTATGCCAATTTATTACTCCAGGTTGCTGTACTTGCCGGTTGGCTTTGAGGTCAGCTAACTTTGAGTGACCGTCCGCCGTCTTTTGGCA
>JANNSM010000355.1:0-4162 GCA_031402635.1 Bacteroidota bacterium
GACTTCCTCTTCCTTAAAAATAGAAAAAGGTTTGGTCTCTTAAGCAATACGCCTGACAACTCACCCGCACGCCCAGTGGTATTTGATCAATACCATACTGCACCAAACCGCAGCTCATTTAGCGAGCCCCAGCTCAACGATTTGCTCTCTCTTGCTGTGGCCAAAACAGCGGTGAACCAACCTTCCTCCTCCCTACCGCCGTACAATTTTAACTGTCGCCACGGCTTCGGCGGCGGCCTGCTGGTTAAAGTCGAGGCATAATTGCCTGTAGTTGAACAGGTCAATGATGGTGCCGATAAAACACAGACCCCCGGTAAGAAAGTAGAGCAATCCCATTCCGATCTGACCCAAAACAAAACGGTGTACTCCTGCTACTCCGGCCAGCCCGAGCAGGGTAAGCAGCAGGATGATCTGCGGATCGCGGCGTTTATTCCGGTAAATCTGGAGTGCGGTCAACTGATCAGGTTCATTTAATTCGCCCAGCACATTCTGCAGAAAAATGCGTTCGGTTCCTTCCATATTGGGCAACAGGAGAATTTCTTTTTCAACCGGGTTCATAACTGGAGAGTTTTGGGAAAAAATTTTAGACTGGGAAAAGTAAGCAGCAGGATGCGGTTCAATAAAACAGCTAAAGCCGGAATCCCCAAAGGATGCGCCGACCAACTGGCGGAAACATCACCTCGAAGTGCCAGGCCGATAGAGTGGCCAATTCCGCAGCCGGGACAATGGTTGAATCCGAGTGCGTCCAGCGGGCAAAGACCAATTCCCCCGAAACGGGCATTCAAGCCCAGCCAAACCAGCGCAACCAGCCAGATTATTGCTTCCCGATTCAGCTTGTTGAAAACCCTCACCGGGAACAACCTCCGGTTCAACCGAAGTAACGCTGACTGAGACGCTTCGCGCCGATTGGGGATTGCCTGTGAAGAATCGAAAGCCGCCTGGGACATACTCAAACCCGTCGAAAGTAAACGAATAAACGGGAAGTTACCCCAAAGTGCGCACCGGACATCGGTTGAAGGCAAAACGAAACGTTTCCGAATGGTTAATTTGCTGCGTGATGAGCGAATGGGCGGGCTATGACTTGCAGACACTGGCGTCCATGGCGGGCGCGACGCTTCTTTTGGAGCAAAATACCGCTGCGCTCCCAACGGCCGAAGCGCCCTTGTCCATCCTGCACCTTGCCCTCGACAGTCGGGCACCCGGTCTTGGACCGGAAACTTTGTTTGTTGCCATCCGCGGAGCCAGTCGGGATGGTCATCAATTTGCGGCGGATGCCTATGCTAAAGGAGTCCGCTGTTTTCTTGCCGAACAGCGTGTTGAGCTTCCCGGTCCGGCTAACTGGCTACTCCACCCCGACCCCAGACTGGCATTGCAACAAATCGCCGCCGCGCACCGCACCCGATTTTCGTACCCGGTTGTCGGCATCACGGGCAGCAATGGCAAAACCATCGTCAAAGAATGGCTGACCGCGCTGCTCAACCCGGACCGTTTTGTGGTTCGAAATCCGCGCAGTTACAATTCGCAAATCGGGGTACCGCTGTCCGTTTGGGGAATGCGCGGGTACCACGAGCTCGGCCTGTTTGAAGCCGGAATTTCCCAGCCGGGTGAAATGGAACGGTTACAAACCATTATCCTGCCTGACATCGGGATAATGACCAACCTCGGTGCTCCCCATGACGAAGGGTTCAAAAACCGGGCGCAAAAACTCGACCAAAAACTCCACCTCTTCCGGGAGTGCCGAAGCATCCTGTTTTGCGCTGACCAGACGGAGGTGGCAACGGCCATCCGAACCCGTTACCCAGACCGGGAGCTGATCTGTTGGTCAGCGGAAAACCGCCCGGCTAATTTGCAGGCTCGGTTTCACGATGGCCAGGTCACCCTCATGTGGCAAGGACAGGAACAACTCCTGACTCTCCCTTTTGACGATCCGTTTTCGCGCGAAAATCTGCTCCACGCCATTTCGGCGGCTTTGTTCCTCGGTGTGAACCTGAATGCGCTGGCATCCAGAGCGGCCCAGTTGAATCTCCCCGATCTTCGGCTAAAAGTGCAGCAGGGGCAGGGCGGCGCAGTGCTGGTCAACGACGCTTACAGTTCTGACCTCGGTTCACTCCGGATTGCGCTGGCCTTCGCGGCGCGGCAGGGAGGCCCGGGAATGCCGCGCACAGCGGTGCTTTCCGATATTGAGGAAAGCGGGCTGGATCCCAAAATTCGTTATTCGCAGGTAGCGGAATGGCTGCGATCTAACGGCTACAGCCGGTTGATTGCCGTAGGACCTGAAATCAGTCAGGCAGTCTTTGACAGTGGGCTGAATGTGCAGCGTTTCCCCGATACCGAAGCCCTGTCAAAAGCGCTGCCCGGACTCGGGCTCCAGGGTCAGGTGGTGCTGATCAAAGGCGCAAGGCGTTTTGGGCTTGAAAAAGTTGCCGATGCTCTGACCGAAAAAATTCACGGCACCCGACTTGAAATTGACCTGGATGCGCTGGCGCACAATTTTACCACCTACCGCGACCGGGCGCCAAAGAACACCCGGCTGATCGCCATGGTCAAAGCGCTGGGCTATGGAAGTGGCGATGCCGAAGTGGCCAGGGTGCTGGAATACGGTCGGGCAGACTACCTCGGGGTTGCCTATGCGGATGAAGGCGTCAGCCTCCGCCAGGCCGGGATCAACATGCCGATCCTGGTGCTCAACGCGGCTCCGGAAAGCCTTTACACCCTGCTGCGGTTTGACCTGGAGCCGGAGATCTGCAGTCTTCGGCTTCTTGACCTGGTCAGGACTCAATTCCCCGGGTTAAAAATTCACTTGAAACTGGACACGGGCATGCACCGCCTCGGGTTGGTTGAATCCGAAGTCCGCCAATTGACCAGTCAACCCGAGAGGCTTAGGGGGCTGCGGTTGGGTTCCGTGTTCAGCCACCTGTCTTCGTCTGAAGATGCCCGCCACGACGAGTTCACCCGACTTCAGTTGAATCGGTTTGAGCAATGGTCACAATTCATTCTCGATGCCTGGCAGGCGGTCAATCCTGACGAACCGGTGCCCCTTCGACATATCCTGAACTCAGCCGGTATGCTCCGATTTCCCCTGGCGCATTTTGATATGGTCAGGCTGGGCATCGGACTTTACGGATTCGATCCTTCCGGGCAGATTAAAAACAGCTTGCGCACAGTCAGCAGGCTGTTGACTACCGTGGCGCAAATCCGCGAAGTTGCGGCCGGTGAAAGTGTTGGATATGGAAGGGCTGCCCGCCTGGCCAGAGATACCCGCGTGGCAACGCTGACCATCGGATATGCTGACGGGTTCCGGCGCAGCCTCGGCCAGGGCGTTGGGCAGTTTGCCGCCTACGGGAAGCGCATGCCGGTCATTGGCAATGTCTGCATGGATATGTGCATGGCTGATGCCACCCATGTTCCGGAACTGGCTGAAGGCGATGCCGTCGAAGTTTTTGGCAGCCAAATCAGCCTCGAAGAAATGGCGGAGTGGATGCAGACCATTCCGTACGAGGTCCTTACCGGCGTATCTTCACGAGTCAAACGGGTTTATCTGGTAGAGTAATATTGCCCGAACGATGCCACGCTGCCCAAATCATCGGTTAAACCATTACGCGTTCAGGTTGTCTTAAGGCTTTAAGGTATTTCAAATGATTTCCCGATTTTTTCCCAGAATTGTAACCGTTGCTTTCCGCCTGCAGGCTACCGTTCTGGTTTTGCTGGTAGTAAACACGTCGGCCTTTGCTCAACAGCCTTCTACGACGGGGCGTCCGCAGCAACCCGGCGGAGGCGTGAATGCCACAGTTCCCGGGGGTCTGCCGCCCTATCAGCAGCGCCCGGCACTCGGCAGTCTGACCGGGCATGTTGTTGATTCCCTAAGCCAGCAACCCCTTGAGTATGCAACGGTTATGCTTTACAGCATCAGTCCCGACAGCCTGGTCGGAGGGGGAATCACCGATGGAAAGGGCCGCTTTGTGCTCCGCGAAATCCGGCTGGGCGCCCACCGCGTTGAAATCAGTTTCCTTGGTTATAGCGCAAAAAAGTTTGGACCGGTTCTGATTCGCCCTGACAAATTGCTGACCGACCTGGGTCAGATCGTGCTCACACCAGCCGGAGAAACGCTTGAAACCGTTGAGGTTACCGCCGAACGTTCCTATATGCAAATCGGCATTGACCG
>JANNSM010000356.1:0-6863 GCA_031402635.1 Bacteroidota bacterium
GGTTATCGAAGATCTGATCATGGCGGGTTCATCCGCGCCGAGCGGGGCAAACAAACAGCCCTGGACATTTTGTGCCGTTTCGAATCCTGTTTTAAAAAAACAGATCCGGGAGGCCGCGGAGAAAGAGGAATTTGAAAACTATCACGGCAGAATGTCAAAAGAGTGGCTGGACGATTTGCAGCCCTTTGGTACAGACTGGCAAAAACCATTTCTGGAAGATGCTCCGTGGCTGGTTATTATATTTCGCAGGATCTATGAATATGATTTGCAAAACCCGACCCTAAAGAACAACAATTATTATGTTACTGAGTCTGTTGGCATTGCCACCGGATTTTTCATTCATGCCGTTCATCATTGTGGGCTGGTCTGTCTGACCCACACGCCGAGCCCTATGAATTTTCTTACCGCTTTGTTGCAAAGACCGGAAAATGAACGGCCATTTCTGCTCATCCCGGTCGGCTATCCGCATCGGGATGCCGTAGTTCCGGATATACGCCGAAAGGATCCCGAACAGGTCATCACCTGGTACGAATAATTTTCGCCGCTACTATAAAAAACAAAAAACCACCCCTGAAAGGGTGGTTTCCTGTTTAATCATTTCCGGATTAGCTGTTCTGCAGGTTTTTACCGGGAAATAACCAGCGAATGCGCGCTGTGATGATCATCGGTAGAGATCACACACAGGTAATTGCCGGCCGGAAGCCCGGACACATCTGCCATAAGCGAATGCTGTCCGGCGTCCATGTATTCGCCTGCAGCCAGTGAAGCTAACTGACGACCCTGAAGGTCATACAGCGCTACGCTGACGTTACCGGATTCGGGCAGGGTAAACTGCACCAGGGTCTGGCGGTCGGTTGGGTTGGGAAAAATTTCAGCCTTGAACGGATTGTTTTCCGTTTGCGAAAGCAGTTGGTCTTCTTCGCTATCCACGAACCGGGCATAGGATTTATCCGGACAATTGGTTTCAATGAAAACCCGTGCTTCCGAACCGGGGAATGCATGGAACCCTGGGCCCAGAACTACCTGAGTTCTGGACTTCAGCGTGAGGATGGCGCCTGACGGGGCATCATTGGTACTCGTCAGTATACCGGTGACCACCATGTTCAACGTTTCGTCAGCAAGCAATGCGACTCCTGTGCTGAAGTCTACAGGAGTGACCCTGTGGCGGGCATAGGTAAAGTCACCTACGTCCAGCGCGCGGGAGTTATCCGAAAAGGAAACGGTTCCCATCGCCCCGCCGCCCCCGGGAAAGTTGATATCCGGATTTGACCAGTAATTCACCCGTGGAACGGAGGAGAATACCGCCATAATGGTTCGGAAAATCGAACCCTGCGAGTAACCGTGGCCATAAGAGAACGGAGTGGTTGTTCCGTCGTTATCATGGCGGCAACCCCGGTTGTGGCCAAACTCGTGGTCCATGGTGAAGTTGCCCACGATACAATCGTAAGAGCTGACCTGGAACATGTTGGTAGGATCGGCATAATCAAATCCATACGCTTCTCCGCAAATACCGGAATAGTTGCCGTTCGTGATCATGGCACACATGTCACCATCATAAAAGTCGCGTTTGCTGTGGATCTCATCCCACACGCCGTCGGTGGTGCCCCTAAGATCCACTTTGTCGTTTGACGAACTGGTTGTGGCTTCATCGGTGGCGGCATAGAGATGGGCCAATTCGACCCGCTGTTCCACATTGCTGTTGGAGTAGGAGGCATTGGCGTCAACAACGGCCAGTGCAACGTGCTCATTCATGGTCCTGCCATAGTCGGCAAGCGTCCTTGTTTTTGTGTTCGGTGTGTAACCGATCACCATCCGGATGAAACATTCATCATCAATTTCTGTCGAAGGGGGTGCGAGGGAAATTTCTCCCTGGTCATTGATGAACTGGTCCGGATTGTTCGGATTCTCCAGGATCTCCTGACGCGGGTCGCGATCCGACTGGCCTGCGCTCCCGCAACTGCCGAAGGAACTATTGTCGTGCTCGGCAATCAGGTAAACCCCGTTGCCCAGTCCAAATAGTTCAAAGTTGCCGTCAACGCAGGAAACATGTCCCTGAACGCGATCAGCGTTGAACCACAAAAATGTGGCTGTGCCAAGTTGGGAAGGAAAGGTTCCTACCCACGTTTTGGCTTGTACTCCCGGATATCCGATATCAACCCGTGGTACGGTGATATCAAATTCGGGGAACAGGTTTAGCCGGATGGCGTTATCCTGCAGGGCGCTGAAGTTGATGCTGACGATGTCCACTCTTTTGGTGTTTGGCTTGGCCAAAAGAGTGCTGTAGACCGCCTGCTGCTCTGCCGTCATGGTACCGGTAAAGGGCACCAGAAGGGATTGCTGGGCAAAAGCCCCGGCAGCCAGAAAGAATAGCATCACCCAAAGCGCAATAATTCGCTTGGTGTTTTGTATCATGGCTCAGGTTTTTAATAGTTAACCAATGGTTGAACAGGCGTTCACTTCTGCCCGTTTACCAGAGCCTTGAGTTCATCAAGCTGTGATTGTAATGCGTTGATTTGCTTCTCCTGCTGGATCGTATAGAGCGTAAGTTCCTCGATCTTCAGCATGAAATTGCTTGACATTTCGGCCACTTTCATCCCCTGGCTTTCCACCACGCTGGCGGAGGGAATACCCGGAAGGTGTTTGTTGGTTTTGATGAAGCTTTCCACTTCGCTCAGCGGAGCGAGGCGGTAATCATCGGCAAAGACGTAATCACACCAGCCGGTTTCTACAACTACTTCCTCGGCGCGGATGGAACCGCAGGCCTGGATGGCGTAAAGGGATGATGCTACAGTACCGGCACCGATGTGTCCATTGGTGGTAACCTGGAAGGCAATGGAAGTACCCAGACTTGCTTCAATGAAAGATGCTCCGGTGGATGATGCAGCACCGACGCTGATGTCAATCACATCCTGTCCGCTGGTCATGTCCAACGTGTGGTTGATGTCAATCATTTCTGTCGGGCTGGCTGTGGATTCCAGGTAAAGAATTTCCGTTGCTTCTGAACTCTGAACGTGGAGCTTACCCAGGGCAGTAGATGTTCCTACCGACACCCGGTCGTTGACGTTGGAGACGAATAAGTTAGATGACCCGACCGAGAAGGTGCCTTCAGGGTTACTGCCTCCGCTGTTCACCGTTACGTTTCCACCAAAGAAATTGAGGAAAAGTGTTCCGCCTGCGCTGTCCAAATTATTGTAGGATTGAACTTCGTTGCCGTCCAGTCCCAGGCTGCTGGAAGTATTGGAAACTTTAAGCACCCCGATGGTACCGGCATTGTTGAAACCGCTCCCGGTAAACAAACCGGCCAGGTTTGTGGTGGCCAGGTCAGCAGAATTTCCACTCGTGCTGTGCAGTGCGCGAACACCGACGTTGTTAGAATAACCAAACACCCCAAAATTGTCCGTAACAGAAGCACCGGAGGAAACACCCAGCGAGCCGATTTCCAAACCGGAAAGGGCAAGTCCGACAATTCCGTCAAAGTCAGTAGTACCCTGAACCGCAAGGTATCCGTTGGTGGGTCCGTTTGTTCCTAAACCTTTTACGGCAGGAATAGTTCCGGTTCCTGTAGCTGTTAATTCATCTTCAAAAATGGCAGAACCACCGGACACAATATCTCCGGGCTCATCTGATCCGCCGAGATTGGCTTTGATGGCCAGGCCGGACAACGCTCCATTATCCCGGAATTCATACTGGTTCAACGCCACGTTGAAGAAAAGGCCATTGTCCTGATCGCCAGCAGACCGGAAAGCATACCGGTTGTTGCCCACCAGATAATCAGATGTTCCAACAAAGGAAAGGTCACCGTCAACAGCAAATTGTCCATAATTACCGGCTGTAGGCGATCCCATCCGAACATAACCCGCTGCGGTTGGGTTAATGGTCATGACGTTGGTTCCGTCCAGTTTGCGGAACTGGAATTCATTGACTGACGAAGCGAAATTCAAACCGATCGCGGTCGGTGAAACTCCGCCGTTGCACCACTGGAAAGCATACTGGTCTGCAGGACCTACGATCAAAGTTGAACCGGCCACGCACTGCGCGGAAGCCGCGCCGGCAGAGGCCAGAAAAATGGCAGAAAGCGCCAGGTGTTTAGTTAATTTCATCGTACGTTGGTTTAATTTAAGGATTAATTGGTCTGATCAGGTTGGTTAAAAAAAAATGCGGACACCGTCTTTTGGGCGGTCCGCACTGATAGCTTAAAGATAGCAGGGCTTCTTGTTTTTTCCTAATGTTTGAAAAAATCATGGTTTTAGGGGAGGTGGAAATTATTCAACCATCAGGCGTCTGTTCTCCAGCCCCAGCGCAGATTCCACTTCTACTAAATAGATTCCGGAAGGCCAGGCTTCAAGCGAAACCTCCAGCCCTTGTTCGGCAACCGAGCGTCTTTCCAGCATCAATCGGCCGGCCATGTCCGTGATTCGCAGGTGGCATCCGGCTTCCGTTACAGGGAAGGTAATTCTGACGGTCTCCGATGCCGGGTTTGGTGCCAGACGCATCCAGGACATCTCGACGGCAGAAGACGGTGCGTCAACAGATTCCTCACCCCGGTCCGGATGAGCAGCATGCCCGTCCGTTGAAGGACCCGGACGATAAGCGGTGTAGGTGCAATCGGTTATCGTGGCCACAAAGGGTTCCGCAGTTCCGTTTGCTGTAAATCCAGGTGACAGAACCACCCGTTCCGCAGAGCGGAAAGTTATGGTACCCACGATCGGAGTGACCGTTGTTGTACATGAACCGGCGGCGGTGAGCTGTTCTATTCCACTGTAGGTAACCGGGAAAAGTATCGAAGCAATGGACCCGCAGACGGTTTCGTTGTTGAACGAGGTTCCAACGCCGACGGCATACCAGGCTCGTCCGGTCTGGATAGCCTCGTTGGAACAACTTCCGTAAAGGTCTGCAGCGGCGCGTATCGAAGCCTCCCGGGCATCAATGTATTGGTCCGAACTGGTCAGATAGACGTCCAATCCGCGGTAGGCAATCTGGCGGGCTGTGATCCTGGAAATTCCGTTGACCACGTAAGCATCCCCGTTGTCATTGGTTCCGCTGCCTCCTTCGGACAGGAGGTAAAACCAATGATTTTGTACCCCTGAATTGGTGTGTACGCCGCCGTTGTCGCCGGTTCCGGTAAACCAATTGGTTCCCAGGTAGGTATCCGGATCGCTGAACGAATTGGGATTGATAAAACTGCGGATGGCTCCGCGGTCGGCACCCACCAGATAATCATTGGTGCCCCGGGAGTAGGATTCCACCATTTCGCCGAAAATATCGGCGAACGATTCATTCAGCGCACCGCTCTGGTTGCTGTACACCAGGTCAGCCGTAGCCTCCACCACGCCATGGGTGAATTCGTGCCCTACAATGTCCGGGGTATTCCAGTCGTCTGTAGCCAGGCTCGAAGAGGTGCCCCCTCCGAACGCGCCGATGTTGGAATAACAATCCCAGCACGCATTGTTGTGGGTACTGAAAATGAAAGCTTCATTGTAGGCCGTCATGTCTGCATTGGCATCGTTCCAGCTTTCATGGCTGTGAACTGCGGATAGATAATCTCGTGTGCGGTGCATAGCCCAATGGCAGGAAACGCCCGTCACATCATCGGAGCTGAGCCAATTATTGTCCAGATCGGTGTAATCAATGGCCCCGAGGGTAGTACTGCGCTGAAGATCATATGTTCTGAGGATATACGGGTGATCGCCGGTGCAGTCGTCTTCGAGCCGGTAATTGGTGCTGAATATGTCAAACTCATTGGCCGAAATGGTTTGCGTTCCATCCCATGCGGTAGTACCCGTGCTGATGTCACACACTTTGGAGATCGGCAGGGAGTTGAGAAATTGCCCGGTCAATGCGTCAACAAAAACGGTCCGCGATTCACCGCTAAATCCCATGTACAGGTCAAAAGCCCAGGCCAGGCGGTAATTCTCCGGAGTATAGTCAAATCCGAATTCAAGCCGCTGTAACATAAGTTTTCCTTTGGGTAAGTAGGTGGCCTGCGGGTCTTGCTCTTGTGCTTTCAGCATGTTTTCGGCTTCCTGATCCAACCATAGAAAACCTTCACCATCCGCGTTTGCCATGGCCACGGCAAGGGCTATTTCCTCCGTAATCACGGGGCTCACCGGAAGATTCAGGCCGTTAATCAGCTTGCCGTTGGCGCTGTAGGTGCGGCCTTCACGGTTGACGTGGACGATGTATTCCCCGCTCTGCACCCGCAGCCCTTTGTAGAATTGCCGGAACCGATAATGCGTGAACCCGAGTTGGTCATCTACCTGGGTGCTTTCCAACACCATCTCATCGTCTGGTCCGAGGTTGAACGCTTCCGGGTGATCGCGGAACAACGTTTGCGGCTGAAGTTGAACTTCTTCCAAAAAATCCACCCAGCCCCAGTTGCTGGTAGGCTCTGCGATTGCTGCCATGGCGGGATTGCGGAATTCACCCCGGTATAGAAATGCATCCTGGGCGAAAAGTGCCGATCCCGCACCGGCCATAACCATGATCAGGAGCGTGATTCCCCGCACCAGCGGCAAACGTAAAGCGCCATCGCTGCTCCAGGTGTTCCAGGTATTCATACTTGTTGGGTTTATCGTGAATAGTCAGAAGGTCTGCCAGAGTTTTTATGGGATTCTGTCAATACGGTTCACTCATGCTGAGCACTTGTTTTATTCGGTTTCTCGCCCGGTTATTGTACCCGGTCAGATTGACGCGAAAAAAAAATGCGGCATCCGCCGGGAAAGCGGGCCGCACTGAACCTCTAATGTAATGAGCCTCGCTGACAAATCCCAATTTCCTCTTCAGAGAGTTAACTATGCGGCATGGTGCCCCCGCAGCCCGCCCGCCGCAGCCTCCCTGCCCGCCCGCCCCCCGCAGCCCCGCCC
>JANNSM010000357.1:0-2361 GCA_031402635.1 Bacteroidota bacterium
CTAAAAATGAACAGCGGCGCCCCAAGGGGCGCCGCTGTTCGGTTAACGGATTTTTATTAAAGGAATGCGTTCAGATCAGTTCGATGGACTGAGTCCGCTCGACACCGTTGGCGATTACTTGCACAAAATAGGAGCCTCGGGGAAGGTTGCTCACGCTGACACGAATGGTTTGACCGGCGCGCTCCATGGGAGCGCTTAAGCGGGAACCGCGTGCACTGAATATATAAACCTCAACCTCATCGCGCTGGCCGATACCGGTGATTTCGATATAGAAAGTTTCTCTGGCAGGATTGGGATGAAGACCGATCTGGATAACCGGGTTGTCGGGAACAACAGGAGAAACACCAACGGCGTAATTGGGTCGGGTAAAACTCGTTCCCGTGGCACCCGGAGTAGAGCTTTCAAAGTAAACTGGTCGCGTACCCCCTGTGCTGGTGCTGCCGGGTACCTCACTGGAATAGTAGGGAGGACGAGTAGTACCTGTACCGGTGCTGCCAGGTACTTCACTGGAGTAAAAAGGAGGACGCGTAACACTGGTTTGCGATCCTGTGCTGCCCGGTGTTTCGCCGGCAACGCGATTCTGTGCTGTTGCCGAGGTGGCCAGCGCCAGACACCCGATAGCCAGGGCGGCGATATACTTAGTCTTTTTCTGTACGTTCATGTTCATGATTTAAAAAATAGTAACCGTTCTTACGCCGGTATTTCCGGTCTTGTTTCGGATTTTAAGGGCATGAGGAAGTATGGCAGACAAGGCGTATGCATATTGTGTTGCCCGCCAAAAAGTCACGGAAATCATGCAGCGGAAAAATATGTTTACACCTGGCTTCACGCTTAAATAATTTCAACTTTTCGAGCGACAATTCCATTGGCGGTAAGCACGATGAGGTGGTAGAATCCTTCCGGCAGATGGGAAACACCGATGACGACGGCAGACGAAGTATGGGGAATGGCCGATTCCACAATCTGACCGAGATAGTTCACCAGCGAAGCACCTTGAACAAAGCCTTCTGCGGGAATTGAAGATTGAATAGTAATGGCTTCCGATGCGGGATTGGGGAAAACGATCAGGTCAATTTCCGCCGGGTATTGCTGTAACTGATCCACCGTACCGAATGTTTGCGAAAATCCGGATGAACTTGTAGGGGGTGTAACCGGTGCCGTGGCAACTTCGGGAAGAGCCATAGCCCGTACAATGGTCTGGGCATCCAGCGCCTGGTGAAATCCGCCAATGGTAGAGCATAGCGCGGCTATTCTGGTAATAAGGTTCATGATTGAAGCGATTATGATAACTCCTGTCTCGTTTACGCACCTGATTTTCAGACAGTTTCCCTTCCAGGTAGCAGAACGGTGCATGATTGATCCCGTGCATATTCAGCAGCCTGCCAGCCATGCAAATAGCCAAAACATGTTTCCCGAAAAAATGTGTTGCCCGATGTTGATGCGTATTTTGGCAGTTCAGGAGTCAGGTCGGCGAATACCCTTACCGCAATAAGCCTCGGTCAATACATTATCCATGCGAAAAAACTTTACCGTCTTGAACATCCGTTCAGTAACACAGCTCATTCTTTTCTTATGGATGCTGGTTTCAGCAGCCATGCAAACCAACGGACAGTCGCTGGGACCGGAGAACCGGTGGCTTCAGGGTCTCGGCATCCGCAGCATTGGTCCTGCGGGGATGAGTGGCCGGGTTACCTCTATTGCCGGTGTGCGCCAGGACCCTTCGGTACTATATATCGGTACGGCTTCAGGAGGGCTTTGGAAATCGGAAAGCGGGGGAACGGACTGGAAGCCAATCTTTGACCAGCAACCAACCCAGTCCATCGGTGCGGTGGCCATTGATCCCGGCAATCCGGACGTCATCTGGGCCGGCACCGGAGAAGGCAATCCGCGAAACTCGCAAAACAACGGGGCGGGTATTTTCCGCTCGCTGGACGGCGGCAGGAGCTGGACCTGCATGGGATTACAGCAAACGCGGGCCATACACCGGATTATCGTTCATCCGGATGATCCCAACACCGTTTATGCCGCAGCGCTGGGCTCCGCCTGGGGACCAAATCCGGACCGCGGGGTTTTCAGGACAAGAGATGGCGGACAACACTGGGATAAAATCCTATTTGTCAACGACAGCACCGGCTGCGCCGACCTGGTCATAGACCCCCGCAATCCGAACAAAGTTTTCGCAGCCATGTGGGAATACGGTCGCAAGCCCTGGAATTTTACCAGCGGTGGAAAGGGTTCCGGTCTTTACCGAAGTTACGATGGTGGCGGTACCTGGGTCAATGTGACAGCCGATAAAAATTCGGGGTTACCAGAGGGTAACCTGGGCCGTATCGGTCTGGCTATATCCGCTTCTGAACCGAG
>JANNSM010000358.1:0-3460 GCA_031402635.1 Bacteroidota bacterium
CGGCAGCATAACCCTGATCCGCTGATGAAGTCCCGTTACCTTTTCTCGCTGCTGATTTTCTCGCTGCTGACCCTGCTTGCCGGTGCGTTTGCCCCCGCAAGGGCGGCTCACCTGATCGGGGGGGAACTCAACTACCGCTGCATCAACGACAGCACCTATGTGATTGACCTGGTCATTTACCGCGATTGCGCGGGGGGTGGGGCGGGCTTTGACAACCCGGCTTATATTTTTGTTTACGACGCTTCGGGTACCTACCTGACCTACCTTCCCCTGACTGCACCTTCCATTACGCTGCTGCCCGTCACCAGCGATAACCCCTGCCTGAGCATTCCGCCGGGCATTTGTGTGGAGAAGGGAGTTTACTCGGGAACATTCACGCTTCCTGTGCTCGCCGGGGGCTATTCGCTGGTTTATCAGCGCTGTTGCCGCAACGGTACCATAGACAATCTTGTTGATCCGGGAGGTACAGGAAGCACGTATGTCGAAACAATACCGCCACAGGCGGATGCCACCTGCAACAGCTCGCCCGTGTTCAACAATTTTCCCCCGATTGTGCTTTGTGCCGGGGAGCCCATCATTTTTGACCACAGCGCCACCGACCTTGACGGCGACTCGCTGGTGTACGGGTTGTGTGCGCCATTTTCCGGTGCAACATCATTTTGTCCTTTCCCATCCGGACCCTTCACCATGCCGGGTTGCCCCGACGAGCCGCCGCCACCGCCGTACAGCCCGGTCGCCTATCTGGGCGGTTTCACATCGCTGATTCCGCTGCCGGGTACACCCGGTCTCAGTATTGACCCGGTCACGGGGCTGCTCACCGGCACCCCAAGCACGCCCGGTCAGTATGTGGTTGGGGTTTGCGCGCGCGAATACCGCGACGGGGTACTGATCAATACCCACGCCCGCGATTTCCAGTTCAACGTGGCGGATTGCGAACCGCTGGTGGTGGCTTCCATTCCCGATTTTATTCTGGACTGTGAAGACCGGACCGTCTTCTTTAGCAATATGAGTTCCGGTGCTGATTTATGGTTCTGGGATTTCGGGGTGCCGGGAATCAGCTCGGATACTTCCAATCTTTTTGAACCGCCGCCTTATACCTATCCGGACACCGGCATTTACACCCTCACCCTGATCGCCAATCCCGGCTTTGTCTGTGCCGATACGGCTTTTGCAACGGTTGCCATCTACCCAACCCTGATCGGGGGCTGGAGTTTCAGCGCGGGCTGTTCGGGAACGCCGGTGGTTTTTACCGACACTTCGGTCAGCACCCAGGCCGGGGTAATTGACAGTTGGGCCTGGTCTTTCGGTGATGGGAGCAGCAGCGGAATGCAAAATCCTGTTTATGAATACGATGCCGGGGGAAATTACATCGTGCAACTTATTGTCGGCACCAGCCGTGGATGCCTCGATACCATTACGCAGATCGTCTCGGTGACCCCGGGCCCGGATGTTGCTTTTGAAACGGAAGATATCTGCCAGGATGATCCGGCGGTTTTCACTAACGAAACCACCATTTCGTCCGGAACAATTGCCACCTGGCTTTGGGATTTTGGCAACGGCGAAACCAGCGACGAAGAAGAGCCCGAGTACAATTACCCGGTTTCGGGCACCTACACGGTGACCCTGATTGCCATCTCGGCCAATGGCTGTGCAGACACCGCTTTTCAGGAAATTGAAGTCGGGTTTGTTCCCCTTGCGGATGCGGGACCCGGCGCTACGGTTGACTACCTTACGCCTTACGTCCTCAATGGCTCCGGAGGGGGCACCTACTTGTGGAGCCCATTCACCAATCTGAGTGATTCAACGGCTGAAGACCCCGTATTTACCGCCTGGCTCACCACCTATTTTACGCTGATCGTAACCAGTGATGACAACTGTACCGCCACCGACACGGTCACCGTTTTTGTGCTCCCGAAGACCATTTTGGACGTTCCAAACGCCTTTTCGCCCAATGGTGACGGGTCCAATGATTTGCTTACGCTGTTGGTCAATGACATCGCCGAGCTCTATTATTTTAGAATTTACAACCGTTGGGGCGAGTTGATTTTTGAAACCAATGACCTGAACAAGGGCTGGGATGGCACATTTAGTGGCAAAGAGCAGGAGCTGGGCACCTATGTTTATGCGGTAAGGGCCTTGGGAGAAGAGGGCGAAGTCATTGATCGCCAGGGCACAGTGACCTTGGTCAGGTAGCGTTTTTCGTCAAAAGCCGTCTTTTTTTCAACGGGTTTGATGAGCATTAAGAATTGCCCTGACCGTAATATCTTTGCCCGGATTTTATACCGGATCATCATATCGGTTTACGACTTGCGTTTCATTTTCCTTCTTCTTTTCCTTCCCATGCTCCTGGGTTCATCCTGTGAACCCAAGAAGGAAACGGATGCGGCAAAGCTGCCCAAAAGACCGCTGGAGTTGCCCGATCCCGGTGATAATGTCCTTGGCAAACAGGTCTATGTGGCCAATTGTAAACTTTGTCACGGTCTTGACGGGCAAATGGGAGGCAGCGGGGCGGCCAATCTGGCCATTTCCATACTGACTCTTGAAGAGGCCACAACCGTGATCACCAAAGGACGCAACCTGATGAATGCCTACGAGAATAAGCTTAGCGCCGGGGAAATAGACGCGGTGACGAAGTACATACAATTGTTTAAAGACCATTAAAGGGATATCGCTTATGAATAGTTATCGTGTTATTGGATTGATGTCAGGAAGCTCTATGGACGGGCTCGACATTGCTTATTGCATCCTGAGCGTGGATGACGAAGGCAACTGGTCGTATAAAATCGAAAAGGCGGAGTGCCTGGAGTACCCCCGCAAATGGCACCTCCGGCTGGCCAACCTGACCATGCAGAATGCCATTACCTATATTAAAACACACACTTACTTTGGCCATTATACCGGCGAGTTGGTCAATGTTTTTATTGAGAAACACGGACTGGCCGGCCAGATTGACTTTATCGCCAGCCATGGGCAGACCATTTTCCACCAACCGGAAAACAAGCTGACCAGCCAGATCGGCGATGGCGCTGCCATTGCGGCCGTGACCAACCTGCCCGTGGTAAGCAACTTCCGCACTGCAGACGTAGCGCTGGGCGGCCAGGGTGCGCCGATTGTCCCAATCGGTGATATGCTGCTATTTCCGGCGTTCCGCTTTTGCCTCAACATGGGGGGAATTGCCAACCTCAGCGTCAACCTCGGCGGCGGTCGGATGGCCGGCTATGACGTAGCTGCGGCCAATTTGGTGCTCAACAAACTGGTTGAACCCCTTGGTATTGACTTTGACAGCGGTGGCGCCAACGCCCGCGCCGGTCATGTTGATGACCGCTTGCTCGAGGAGCTTGACCGTTCGTGGTACTACAAAAAAGAACCGCCCAAAACGCTGGGCGGCGGCTGGGTTCGAAAGGTGCTGATGCCCACCTTCCGGCATTACCGCATTTCAACCGAAGACAAACTGCGCACG
>JANNSM010000359.1:0-3790 GCA_031402635.1 Bacteroidota bacterium
TATAAATCGGTGATGTTACCCCTGGTCTTTGCCGTTGCCCTGGTCGGCAACCGCCCTTCCCGCTGGCCATCCTGGTTGCCTCTGCCGGCCCGGTTGTTGCGCAAAAACATTACAAATACCGATATCTGATCAAAAAGCACAGAAAATGATTGAGTAGTCCGGTTTTAGAGGAAATAAATTGAATAAATTCTTCTAAAGGACGATTTTTTAAGATTTTTTCCCAAATTCGGTTCTTTTTATCCAATGCGGGGTAATTTCGCGACCAATAAAATTCCCCAAATATGTCTTCTGTTCGCTTTCAGTCCCTGGAAGCCGTTCTCGGCCGTGAACGCATCGTTGTCAAGCCGCCGTCTGATAAAATTTCCGACTATTTCGGCGCCAACGTGTTCCATGAAGGTGCCATGAAAAAGCACATGTCGGAAGAAGCCTACCTCTCCGTCAAAGCTTCCATCCGGTCCGGCCAAAAGATTGACCGCCGCGTAGCAGACCAGGTGGCCAGTTCCATGAAAGCATGGGCCATGGCGAAAGGTGCGACGCACTACACCCACTGGTTCCAGCCCCTGACCGGCTCCACGGCAGAAAAACACGATTCGTTCTTTGTGCCTACCGAAGGCGGCAAAGGCATCGAGAACTTTTCCGGGAATGCCCTGGTGCAGCAGGAACCCGATGCTTCGTCGTTCCCATCGGGAGGCCTGCGCCAGACGTTTGAAGCCCGTGGATATACGGCCTGGGATCCGTCTTCGCCCGCCTTTATCATGGAAATTGACAAAGGCAGAACGCTCTGTATTCCCACCATTTTTGTCTCCTACACCGGCGAAGCTCTTGACTTCAAAGCGCCGCTGCTCAAGTCCATCCACGCGCTCGAAGAAGCAGCGCTCGATGTGATGAAAAGCTATTTCGACAAGAAAACCAGCAAAGTCACTCCAACCCTGGGTTGGGAACAGGAGTATTTTTTGGTGGACGAAGCGTTGTTCAAAGCCCGCCCTGATCTTGCCATGGCCGGACGCACGGTTTTTGGCCATATGCCGGCCAAAGGCCAGCAACTGGAAGACCACTACTTTGCCTCCATCCCCGAGCGGGTTTATGCCTACATGCTCGATTTGGAGACCGAAGCGCTCAAATTGGGCATCCCGGTGCGCACCCGGCACAACGAAGTTGCCCCCAACCAGTTTGAAGCCGCGCCACTTTTTGAGGAAGTCAATCTGGCGGTTGACCACAACCAGCTCATGATGGACCTCATGGACCGGGTAGCCCGCCGCCATAAGCTGCGCGTGCTATTGCACGAAAAACCCTTCGCCGGCATCAACGGCTCCGGCAAACACAACAACTGGTCACTGGGCACCGACTCGGGCATCAACCTGCTGGCACCCGGAAACACGCCAAAGACCAACCTGCGCTTCCTGACTTTCTTTGTCAACACCGTGCGGGCAGTGCGCGAACACAATGACCTGATCCGGGCCGCGATTGCCACAGCGGCCAATGATCACCGCCTGGGCGCCAACGAAGCACCCCCGGCCATCATTTCCGTTTTCCTGGGGTCCGAAATGACTGCCGTGCTTGATGAAATCGAAACGCGCGCCGGCAAGGAGCAGTTGGACAAGATGACCAAGGAAGACTTGAAGCTGGATATCCACAACAAGATCCCGGACCTGTTGCTTGACAATACCGACCGCAACCGGACTTCGCCGTTTGCTTTTACCGGCAATAAGTTCGAAGTGCGTGCCGTGGGTTCTTCGGCCAACTGCGCGAGCATCATGACCGTGCTCAACACCATGGTTGCCGAGCAGCTCCGGCGTTTTGTGGAAGACGTGGAGGTGATCCGCAAGGAAGGTGAAGATCGCGATGTGGCCATTCTGCTGGTCCTGAGCCGCTACATCAAAGAGTCCCGCGCCATCATGTTTGAGGGCGACAACTACAGCGATGAGTGGGCTGAGGAAGCCGAAAAACGCGGCCTTAGCAATGTAAAAACCACACCGCAGGCCCTGGATTTCTATGTGACGCCTAAAGCCCGCGACCTGTTTGTCCGCCACCACATTTTCACGGAGCGCGAACTGCACGCACGCCATGAAATCTGGCTTGATGACTATACCCGCAAAATTCAGATCGAAGCGCGGTTGATGAGCGAGCTGGGCATCAACTTCATTCTACCGGCGGCGATAACCTACCAGAATATACTGATCGAAAATGTCCGCGGACTGCGCGACCTGGGAATGCCCTCAGAAGCATCCAACGCACAGATGGACCTGATCGGCAAAATCAGTTTCCACGTAAACGGTCTCAAATCCGGCCTGGACGAACTGGTCAATAACCGCAGATCGGTGAACCAGATCGAAGATCCTCGTGAGCGTGCCATTGCCTATTGCGAAAAGGTGACGGCCCGTTTCAGCGGTGTCCGCGAGCATGCCGACAAACTGGAGCGCTACGTAGATGATGCGCAGTGGCCACTTCCAAAGTACCGCGAGCTGCTGTTTATCCGCTGACGAAAATGCCGGGTTGTAATCGGCATAAGGCAAACTTTTAGCGATAGCCAAAAAAAGGGCGGGAAAGATCCCCGCCCTTTTTTGTTAAACCGTTGACTTACCTGCGGTTGACCCTTCGCATACCAAGCCGGCCCCGCCGGCGTTTTTTTAACAGACCGCGCAAACCATGCCCCGGATGTATTTTCGCCCTATGGCTGTATTCCGCTCTTTTTTTCTGCCCATTTTTTGTATCGCTTTCACAGCGTTTTTTTCAGCCTGTGTCAGCACCGGTAAACTCCGCGACGGGGAGACCGCCTACCGGCTTGGCAAATACAGCGTTGCTGCAAGTATGCTTCGCGAGGAGTATGGAGGCGACCGCAACCCGGCAACACGGGCCGTTAAAGCTTACCGGATCGGGCAGGCCTATGATGCGCTGAATCAACCGGAACCCGCTGAAGAGTGGTTTGGAAAAGCCTATACTGACGGTTATGGCCCGGATGCGCTCTACGAGCAGGCCCAGCAACAAAAGAAGCAGGAAGATTATTCGTCGGCCATAGCCTCGCTTCAACAGTTTCTTCAGGACGACCCGGATCGCCGAGCCGAAATCCGGCGCGAAATCGCCATTTGCCAGCGAGTTCAGGAACAGATTCGGGGAGCGGTGTATTTCGAGGTGAGCAATCTGGGCTCGATCAATTCTCCGGCCGAAGATTTTGCACCGGTTCTTTTTGAGCAAGGCGTATTGGTCTTCACCTCCGGCCGCACTTCTGCCGTTGGCGAGGCGGAAAATGAATGGACCGGTGGAAAGTATTACGATTTATTCCAGGCCTTGCCCAAGCCGGGCGGCGGCTATTTCGACCCGACAACATTTGATCTGCTGATCAACGAAAACTATTACGAAGGCACGGCAACCTTTAGCGCAGACCTGACCGAAATGGTTTATACCCAATGCGGAAGTGCGGATAAAAAGGTGGACGATGCCTGCCGGCTGCTCTACCGCTACCGCGATCCGGACGGCACCTGGAGCGCACCCGAGTTGCTGCAATTTTTTACAGACTCGGTGAATATCGGTCACCCGGCTTATGCCCCTGACGGTAAACGCCTTTTCTTTTCGGTCTCCGGCGATCCGGAAAGCTACGGCGGCGCCGATCTCTATTACGTGAAAAAGGGCGAAGAAGGCTGGGGAAGTCCGATCAACCTCGGTCCATCCGTCAACACCGCGGGCAATGAGGTGTTTCCCTCGTTTGGTCCGGATGGAACGCTGTATTTCAGCTCCGATGGCCACCCGGGAATGGGCGGTCTTGACCTTTGGAGCACCACGGAATCCAGGAAGA
>JANNSM010000360.1:0-4983 GCA_031402635.1 Bacteroidota bacterium
CGGTGGTTCCGTAAACCCAGAGTTCGCCTTCGTCATTGACGATCATGGAGTGCGGAAATTCATTGCCGGATCCCCCGAGATAAGTGCTCCAGATATTGGTGGTCCCATCAGCCGAAAATTTGGTGATGCCCACGTCACAACCGAATCCCGCTGAGCCCCCGCCCCAAGTGGTCTGGTAGGCACCGAGGGTTACCGGATAACCGGCACCGAAAACGATGCCCGCACCAAATAAATTGCCCTCCGTATCATAGGTGGCCGAGTAGCCCCAGTTGTCTGACGTGGAACCGGAATAGGAACCGAAAAT
Source organism: Bacteroidota bacterium (assembly GCA_031402635.1). Taxonomy (GTDB): domain Bacteria; phylum Bacteroidota; class Bacteroidia; order Chitinophagales; family BACL12; genus WGOA01. Next base: position 305 of record JANNSM010000360.1, read on the forward strand.
CCAGGTGACCGGATCAATCACCAGCGTGTATCGCGAATCGTATCCTTCGGGAAATTCAAAACTTATCCGGCTTCCGCGAAGCCTGTACCGGCAAGAGACGGTAACACGCCGGCCTGCGATTTCCTGGTAGGCATAGGGTTTCATTTCCACCACTTCGTTGAGCGCAGTCTTCACCCTCAATTGGCCATCGGCAAGTTCCAGCGCGTCCTGGCCCTCATAAGCCAGCGAAAAACGCAGCGGGTCCGCCCCCGGCTCCACGATCATATCATACTTAATGTTGCCGCCGCTCTCGTAAATCGCGAGGATCATTCCCGGAGCAAAATCAGCTTCCAGTCTGCGGAACCTTGACAGGCCCCCCGCCCAATGGGAGGGGTCATTGCCCAACAGGTAATTGACTTTTCCGGGTTGAGCTTCTGAAGCGCGGAATTGGAGCGGTCCGTCTGCTCCTTCAAAGGTGATCCGGTAAGCGTGGCCGCGGATAGGTTCACCATCTTGCGGAGTGTCAAAACGATACAGGTCGTCGTAGGTGGGTCGCGGGTGAATTTCTTCATCGCTGTGGCCGTGGAGCGATGGCCATTCCATAAAATTCCAGGTCATTGCCTGGTCTTCGATGAACAGCGCGCCGCCTAAAACCTCCGCCCGGTAGCGGACAACATCCGGCCACTGACCCGCATTGGGGACAAAAACCGTAGGAGATTGAGCGAAAATCGGGCAGCCGGCAGAAAAAAGAAACAACAAAAACAATGCTCTACCGCCCGGCAACTGGCCAAGACGTGTCGGTACCATGAGGTGGCTTTTACTGCCAAGTTAGCCATCTGTGGCGAACAGGGGGGGCATCGGGGAACATCGGGAGGCACATGATCCGAAAATGGTCTCCGAAAAATCCGCCGTTGATCCGCGAAAGACTGCTGCCGCGTAGCTTTACGCGGTGAAAATTTCCGACCTCGAGCGCCTTCGTCGGGCCCTGGCGAATCCCCCGGGTGAAGCGGCTCAATACCGTATGGCGCCCGCGCTGCGCAGGGAGCGCTTTACCCAATTCAGCAATATTGCCAACGCCCGTCAAAGCGGAGTCCTTGCCCTGCTCTTTCCACGGGAAGGGGAAATACACACCGTCCTGATCAGGCGCGGCGTTTACGATGGCGTTCATTCCGGTCAGGTCAGTTTTCCCGGGGGAAAGCACGAGCCGGAAGATCCCGACTTAGGCTTTACCGCCCTGCGGGAAATGGAGGAAGAGATCGGCGTGCCCGGCGCCGGCGTTGACCTGCTCGGAGCACTCTCCCAACTCTACGTCCCGGCCAGCCACAGCAACATCCACGCGTTTGTAGGTTTCCTGCCGTCGGAGCCGGACTTTGTGCCGCATACGCGGGAAGTGGCCGGTCTGCTGATGGTCAGCCTCACCGAGTTGTTTGATGACGCCTACAAAGCCGAAAAAGAAATCACGGTCGGCAGCGGGGTGCAGTTGACCGCTCCCTATTACGGAATTCAGAACGAAGTCATCTGGGGTGCCACCGCGATGATTCTCAGTGAATTGGAGGCCCTGGTCAAGGGGCTGGATTGAAGGGGTATTGCGAAAAAATCACTGTTCCCGCACCAGCATCTCTTCGGCAAGATCGCGAAGCACGTTTTCGTTTGCGGATGACAATCCTGCCAGGGCAAGGGCCTCCAGCGCCCTGGTGTGGTGGTCATGGATAGCGGATTCAGCCGCCTGGCGGGTGCGGCTGCGATCGAAAACGGCGCGGACGGCGGCGATTTTGGCTTGAGAAGCGGGTTGTGCGGGCTTGGATTGGCCAGGATCTGTTGCCGTTGTTCCGGTTGGAGTAGCTGCCGGCCCTTCTCCTCCCCTTCCGACCCAGCTCATCAGCATGCGATGGTCTTCGGGGGTGGCGGTTTCGAGCGCATGTATGAGCAGGTAGGTTTTTTTATCCTGAAGAATATCTCCGCCAACGTGTTTTCCAAACTTATCAGGATCGCCGTAAGTGTCCAGAAGATCATCGCGAAGCTGGAATGCCAGACCGAGTTGCTCGCCAAACTTGTAAAGCGATTCGGCCTGCTCTACCGTGGCGCCACCGGTCCGGGCGCCGCAGTACAAGCTGCAACCCAGCAAAACGGCTGTCTTTAGGCGGATCATCTCCAGGTACTCGCTGCGGGTAACGTTCAACCGCTGTTCAAAATCCATATCCAGTTGCTGGCCCTGGCATACCTCGACGGCCATTCGGCTGAACCGGTCGAGCAACTCGGGGAACAACGCGGGTTGTACCTGGCTTATGAATCGGAAAGCGTCAACGAGCATGACATCCCCCGAGAGAATGGCGGCGTTGGGAGAGAAAAATTCATGAACCGTAGGTTTTCCGCGGCGAAGTGCGGCCTGGTCCATGATGTCGTCGTGCAACAGCGAAAAGTTGTGAAACCACTCGATGGCCATTGCCGGCCCCATGGCATCTTCGGCCCTTCCCCCGGAAATTTCTGCGGCCATCAGCACCAGGACCGGCCGGAGGCGCTTACCGCCGAGGTCAAGAATATAGCGCACCGGCTCATATAAAGTCCGCGGATGGTCCGGCGGGGTCCATTGTTCCAGGGCCTGGTTAAACAGGGTCCGGTATTGGTCCAGGGTGTTCATGAGAGGCCCAAAGATAGGCGGACAGGCGATTTGGGACGAAGTAAAACCGGCCTGTGGAAAGTTCGGGGCTTTGCGGTTCGCCGCTTTTATTTATTTTAACCCGGGTCAGGTGAAAGGGCAATCCCCAATTCGCCCGACCTTACACCACCAGCTACCGGGCATTTCCTCCACCTCACGTTTTCTGCATTCGCGACCCCAATCCAGAAATTGCCCCAACCATGGTCGGACCCTCGCTGCTCAAAGATCTGGAGCGTCTGGTTTCCAAAGGCATTCCCAACCTGGAAGCCATTGAACAACTGCTCCAGCAGGCCGAAGAACGCTACCGCGGATTGTTTGAACAGTCCCGTGATGCTATGTATTTCAGCAGCCTCGAAGGGCGATTTATTGATTTTAATCAGGCCATGGTGGACCTGCTCGGTTATACCCGACCGGAGTTGCTGACGCTGCCGGCCTCGAGCATCTACGATCAACCTGCTGACCGCGACCGCTTTATGACCGTGATGGCGGCCAGGGGTTCGGTTAAGGCCTATGAAGTCAGGTTGCGCCACAAAGACGGCCGAAAGCTGGTCTGCTGGCTTTCGTCCAGCACCAGAAAAGACGAGGACGGCAAGATTATCGGCTACCAGGGGTTGATCCAGGACATCACACAGATGCGCAGTCTGCAAGCGGAGCGCGACCGGTTTTTTACCCAAACGCGCGACGTGATCTGCACCGTAACCCCGGACGGATATTTCAAGCGGATCAATCCGGCGTTTTCAGAGACACTCGGCATTGGCGAGCAGGAAATTCTGAGCGGACATTTTTTTCACCTGCTGCACCCGCAGGATGTTGCCCAGGCCAAACACAAATTGGCCGAACTCGGCCAGGCCAGAGCCGGCCGATACCGGGGCCGGGTAACGTTTGCCTGCCGCCACCGATGCCACAACGGGCTTTACAAATTGCTGGAGTGGGGTTTTTCACCGGATATACCCGGTGAAGTCTGGTACGGAATCGGCACTGACGTTACGGAACAGCGGCGTAACGAAGACCTGGAGCGCAAAAAATTGCTCGCCGAGCGCTCAGCCTCTGTCAAGGCGGACTTCCTGGCCAGTATGAGCCACGAACTGCGAACTCCGCTGAACGCGGTTTTGGGCATGGCGCATTTGCTGGCGGAAACGCGGCTTGACCCCGTTCAACTGGATTATGTGCGAACGCTGGAGGCCTCCTCGTCCAACCTGCTGGAGACCATCAACAATATCCTGGATTTTTCGAAACTCGATTCCGGCAAACTGGCCCTAGACGAGCAGGTTTTCGAGCCCCGGAAAATGGTGGAAGAACTGATGCTCACGTTCCGGTTCACGGCCGGGCAGAAAGCGCTGGATCTGGAAGCGCTGGTTCATGAAGAAATTCCCCGGTATCTGTCCGGCGATGCTTTCCGGTTGAAACAGGTGCTTCAAAATTTACTCAGCAATGCGCTGAAATTCACCGACAAAGGCCATGTTATCCTTTCGCTGGATTTGCCTTCAAAGGACTTACAGCGGGCCGAATTGGAACGAAATATTCTTGCAGTGTCGGTTTCCGATACGGGCATAGGAATTCCGCAGGACCGGCAGGACGCCATCTTTGACCCCTTTGCCCAGGCCAGCGACGGCACCAGCCGCCGGTACGGCGGCACGGGCCTCGGGCTGGCGATTGTGCGCCGGATGGTAGAACTCATGCAAGGACAGGTGACGCTGGAAAGCAGGATCGGTTATGGATCAACATTCCGGGTTATGGTTCCGCTCCGGGAGCCTTCGCAGGATGAGTTGGCCATGATCACCGACCAGGAGGAGTCGCTGGTTTTGCCCGAATTGGGACAGCGGCGCATTCTGCTGGTTGAAGACAACCGGATTAACCGGCTGGTTATCCGGGAATTGCTGCGCAACAAATGGCCCGATCTGGAACTGACGGAAACGGCTTCGGCTGAAGAGGCCCAGCCAAAACTGATCGCCGGCAATTTCGACCTGGTGCTCATGGATGTGATGTTGCCCGGCATGGACGGCCGGGATCTGACCCGCTGGATACGGCAACGAATTGACGGCGC
>JANNSM010000361.1:0-10321 GCA_031402635.1 Bacteroidota bacterium
CCTGTTCGGTTTGTAAGATCAATCGGGTCACGAGTGTTTCCCCAACCTGAAGAAGATCGGATTCCACCACTTCCTTCAATTCCGGCCCGCGCTCACCCGCGATTTTGCGGTACAGGATTTTTTTCAAATTCAGTGGTCCACCCGACCCCGTCACCTTATCCAGGTCTTCAAAATGACTCCAGTACATTGCGCCCCAGGCCAACCCTTCCGCAGATTTGCTTATCCGGATGTTGGCCTGTTCAGACCGGATTTCAGCAGCCCCCCAATCCCGTCGGAAATAGCCTGTGCCCGCCTCTTCCAACCCAGTCTCAACAAGGTCATTGCCGAGGGATATCTCTACACGGTTATCGCTGGCGAGCAGATTGGTGCCGGTTGCCAATAAAGCATAACAAGCTTCTGCGGTTGCACGCGTGCTGGACCATGCCCGCGTTTGCTTCTGCCGCAAAAGCCATGTTTTCATGGCCTCCACAGATTCCATGTCGCCACTTATCTGATCGAAGGCTTCAATAAGAATGGCTTGTGTTTCAACCGGCGCTTCATACCAGAAGTAACCTGACCGGATTTGGGGCCACCACATTCCTAACGACGGATCCCGTTGTGCTCGTTCTTTTAAGGAAGCCATGATTTCTCCGGCAAGTTCTGGCGAACGGACGGCGATCCCGGTTTTGCTGGTGGCTCGTGACCAACGGTTCAGCGCAAGGGCGGTTAGGGCCTGTTCGTAGATTGAATGATCAATCCATTTTGCAGTAGCGGTCCCGAAATTTTTCTCAAATTCCTTTTTCATGTCCGCCGGAATTTCCAGGTCCGTGAAAAAAGACCGGGCGTAGAAATAATGGAGGTCTTCCCGGTCAGGCTGGAATTCCCCCGTCTTGCCTTGCATTTCCCAACGCTCTTTGGTGCGTTTGTCAAGATAGGCAACTGCAAAAGTCAGAGTGCTCCAGATTCGATTATCCTGGCGAATGGAGGCCACGCCCAAGGCATCCAGATGACCAAGGCCGGCAACAATATGGCGGGTTATGTAAGGGTTGTCCGGTCCGCCGGGAAACCATGGCCACCCGCCGTTAGGGCTTTGTGCCTGAATCAATTCATCCAGTGAAGCCCGGGATTCATATTGCATGCGGTTGGCATCCAGCAGGACACCCAGACGTTGTTTGCGCTGGCTTTCATCTCTGGCTTCGCGAAGCCAGGGTGTTTCCTCGATCAACAAGCCCTTGAGATCCTGGTTTTTTTCCAGGTTGGAAAGCAAAGCATCTCCATTCTTCCACTGCTCAAATACTGCCGCGATTTTTTCATCGCTCCGGGCAAGCCATGAACCAATCTGATTGGCGTAGTAACGGCTGAATGTTTGTTCAACACAGGCCTGGGGAAATTCCATAAGGTAAGGCAAGGCCTGCACAGCATACCAGGCTGGGTTTGGCGTGAATTCAAGCGTTAGGCGCTCGTTCTCACTTTGGTTTGCCTTTTGGGCCAGGGAATCCCACCGGAAACGATATTCACCGGGACCGGGAACCGACAATGCGAAACTTTCTGAGACCAGCATGCGGCGGGGCAGCACAGGCAAAATCGAAGTCTCTCCATCGCTGATCCGGCTGCTTTCTGCGCGAACCTCATACCGGACCGCACCTATCCCACGCGGAATATTCACCAGCCAGAAAATGGCAGTGTTGCTACCTGCCTGGAGGTTCCATGTTTGTGCAACAGCTCTATGGCCAAAAGCGACATCAACAGGACGGCCAGTCTGAGCATCGAAGAGTTGTAGGGTAGCATTGCCGGACAATGACCGGTTAGCCATGTTGTCTATTCTCGCGCTCAGCACCATCTGGTCTCCTTCGCGCAGGAAGCGTGGAAAATTCGGCGTAACCATCAGGTCTTTGCGGGTTATGGCCGTATCGTCAAGCATACCTATCCGCAATCCTGCATCGTGAGCCAGCCCCATGATCCGCCACCTGGTGAGCGATTCGGGTGCCGTGAATGAAATGGAAATGGCGCCCTGTTGATTGCTGCGCAGTTGGGGAAAGAAAAAAGCAGTTTCCCGGAAATCTGACCGCAGGGGCGGAGGCGCTGTTTGCTGCGTAGGCGCTTGCTGCTGTTGACTCGTTTCTTTTTGGCGTACATCTCCGGCTTTGGCAGGCGCACTTTCCTGGTTCATCATCATCACTTCCCGACTACCCCGCGGTCCAAAATCGTTAAAAAATATACTGCCAACGCTGGCCGAGCCTGTGTACAGGATATCAAAATCCCGCAGAGGAAATTCTATCCAGGGTTTGGGGTTAGTCGTTTCCAGGTTGCCGGTTTCAATACCGAATGCCTGACTGGTCCAGTTTCTCCAACGGCGATTTTCCCGGAATGACCACCGCGACCAATCGTGTGGGAGCAATGCATCAAGCGAGGCGTCATACATACCGATGAGCAACTCAGCCACTGCCGCGTCACCCTTGGGTCCGCTGATCCGCAGGGTCCATTTTTGTTCACTTCCCGGTTCCATTCGATCGCGGAAGGTCTCCAGCTTCACCGAAAGCTCAAGGTTGCTCCAGGGAATGGAAATCAATTTGAAAATTTGATGCATGCGGTTATCCAGCACGGTCGTCAATTCTATTTCCAGTCCTCCCCGGTCATCTTCAACAGGCATGAAACTCAACTCCTTTAGCAGGCCATCCCCGCTGACCCATTGCCTGGCAAGCGTTTCGTTTCCTCGCCGCAACTCGTAGAGAAAACGGGCTCCCGAAACTCCGCTACCGGCCCGAAAACGAATTTCATTGCCAGGTTCTACCTCATTTTGCAGACCCTCCAGCCATAAGTATTGATCTGCCGGAGCCGATTTGTCTTTCGGGCTATACAGGCGGATGATTTGCTCGGAGGCGACCGGGTTGCCCTGACGGTCTTCGCCGAAAATTAACAGTGCATATTCTCCGCTTGGCCAGGTTGGTTGTAGAGGAAAGGAGAATTTACTTTCCCCCGGCTTAAGCGTTTCTTCCCACAGTACACGGGTGCTTTTCCGGTTCAACGGACTTTCCGATTCGCCGTAGGAATCATGGGGAAAGCGCGATGCGTATTGCTCCCTGGAGAAGAGAAACTGATCGGGTGACGACCACAACCGCTCGCGCAGCCGCCGGGTAGCGGGCTCTAATGCAATAAGCCGCGCAGTTAGTGAAACCGGCACGGGCTCCTCAACCGAATTGAGCGCCCTAACCACCAGGCCTGGCAACGCCTCGCGATTCCAGAGCGGGTCAGTTTGCTCCGGCACTATCCGAAATGCTGCCATGCCCAGGGTCAGGGTGCGCTCTCCGCTCCGGGTTTCACCGGATGGGTCAGTGACCGTAGTACTGATTCGGAACAAATAATCCGGTCCGGGTCTTTGGTTTGCAACATTGTTTTCTTCGGCCTCTGCAAAGAAACTCAGCGAGAAACGCCCATCGGGACCAACAGTAGTGGCGCCCTGTGCGATCTCTCTGGAGCCGCTTCCGCCTGGATTGCCAGGCCATTTTCCATAGCCGGAATACGAGTAAAACCACCAGGGCATGAACCTTTCCCGATAAACGCGGTACTGCACAGTAGATCCGCCCAACGGCGCCCCGGTGTATGCCAGAGCTGTGCCCTGGATGCTTACGCTGTCACTAAGCCGGAGCTCCCCTTCCGGAGCTTCCAGTTGTACCTCAAACCGAGGGCGTTTGTATTCCTCAACCTGCACCTGGATAGAGCCATAGTCGTCACTAATGAACATGGAGCCGGTCAAGCCGGAGGGCGGCGCCGTAAAGATTGCCGAGTAGGAACCCATATCGTTGGTGCGAACTTCCTGACTGGCCACCTCTTCGCCGTTGGAATCTTTGAAAACAAGCCTTGTCCTGGTGTTCGGCAACGCTGCTTGTGGCTGGTCTTCCTGCTGGCGAAGCAGGATCCCTTTGATGTAGATTGGCTGCCCGGGACGGTAAATGCTCCGGTCGCTAAACAGGAAACTGCGGGTGATTGCGCTTTGATCGCTGCGGTTTACGACGGGAACATAGACCGGCTCCCCAACCCGCAGCCGATCTTCGCCAAGGTGGAAATCAAAGTTCACCGTGCGGTATTCCGCACCACCGTCAATGGCGATTTCGCCTAATGAACCGGATACCAGGGTTGCCGTTTTTTCTTCTTCCGTTTTGCGGCTGTTGTAGTCATAGCGGCGGTTGTAAAGGTCAAGGGTCACTCCGGGCATCGGCTCACCGGTTAACCGGTCAAGCACAAACAGATCAAGACCGCCCGATGCCTTGGTTGTTGTCAGGTAGGCAATCCGGGTTACCTGAAATTCCGTCATGGCAACTCCCGAAGTTTCGATATTGAACTGGCCGTCATGACAGGCTAACAAAATGTATCTTCCGTAACCCAGCGGCGGAAGGGCGGCTTCGGCAGCATGCGGATTGTGGTCTGATGCAGCGGGCATCTTTTCGCTCCAGCGGTGCAGCGCCGTTTCTGAACTCAATTGCTTGACCCGGGTGGCATAGTCCGGTGCGAGATCCAGCGCTTTTTTCAGAATTTCGGTTACCCTGATCAGCTTGAACGAAACTTCCGGCGTGTTGCGGTACAGGACCTGAAACAGGGCTTCCTGTTGTTGTGGAATCGCAGCTTCAACCACCACCGAAAGCGAGGGTTCCCGCAATTGAAACAGCAGGGCATTGCAGCCCTTTGTGCCAAAGCTCTCCGGCCATCTTTCGGCCGCCTCGCGGGCTATGCGCTCTGCCTCCAGCCGGTAGTTTGTGCGGGGATCGGGATTAGCCCCGGTATAGGGCTCATTGCCCAGCGTTTCTTCGACCTGTTTTATATACCATGATGCCAACTCCATAGCTACCGAAGCAGCCATGGGTTGATTGCCGGCTTCTGTCTGCAATGCGGACAAGGCTGCGCGGTGACGCTCGGCGCGATCTGCCAGCGTGCTTTCTCTGGCAGCATAAGAAAGACGTTCAAGATCGAGTTGGATGCCGGCATCCCGATCGCCACGCTCCATATGAAAAAGCGTGAGGTCACGGTAAAGTTGTAAGGCTTTGAAGCGATAGTCCAGCGAATCCTGCGTTTTTAACAACATGCCAGCAAATACGGAGGCTGATCCAAACAGCTCCGGCTGGTCTGGGCGGAACATTTGAATCGGTCGAGTAAGGCCACTTTCACCACCAGCGTAGAAGTCCAGTGCGCTGTGCGCCAGCAGGTCATAGAGAGTGGGTCGAAGGGCCCTGTCGGTTGCAGCAACGATATTGAGCAGCCCGCGGGAAAATCGCTCCAGCGGCACCGATTTCAAAGAGGCAGAATTTGCAAATGCAGCATCGTAACCGGCAGAAATTCTCTCCACCATGTTTTCAAGGCTCCAACTCTCTAAATTGTCTGCCGGTGGCGCTTCGGTACCACGTTCCAAAATACGCCAGCGATTTTCCTGCAAATACTGGTTATACAACATGGCGAGGTATCCCTCCGTGACAGCCCTTAATGCTCCTTCAGAACGATTGCGTTCCTCTTCTATGCGCGCAATTGCTGCGGGAAGTCCGGGATCCTGAACTTGTTGCAAAACTTCTGACAGGTATACCAGGGCACGGAATTGATCCCCGGGGTCTGTCCCGGGTCGCGACTCTTTCAGCCACTCTTCTACCACCGGCAGCGCGCTTGCCGGCAATCCTTTTTGAAGCAGGGAGTCCACCTGTTTCCATCTTTCGGTTTCAGGCATTTCCTGACGGGTTATGGCAGGCGGTACGGTCCTGCATTGGGTAAGCGTGAAAAAGAGCGCCAGAAAAGGCAATAGCCTTAGGGCGCAGACGGTACGTGCAGTTATGGATTTCATTAACCAGGGTTGTTCTTCAGCAAAGGCCGGTGGAGTGATGCCAGAGGCACTAAATTTCCACAAAATTGGACGTGTATTTTCTCCCCAGGCTTTTCGGGCAATTGCAGATCAGGGATCAGGCGGGTCTGGAATATTCGCTTTGCCTGGAAAAAATTTTAGACTGACGAAAATGGCGATGTCAATAATGGCGTGTGAGGTCATGGCCGCTATCAAACCCGAATAATCATAGAGATACCCCATGCCGGCTACAATCACCACCATGAGCAATCCATAGAGGCTGATTCTCCAATCACGGGGATCAAGATAGCCGTGTATGGCAACAAAAATGGCGGCTGTGACCCATATCCCCAACCAGTATTGAATTGCCCCCCGGAACAGCCACTCTTCGCCGATTCCAGCGCAAAGGGATAAAAACAGGACATCTGGCAATCCGATGCGAAAGCGTCGGATCAACTGGGTAAAAAAGTGTCTTGGCTGATCGAGAATGCGGTTGTAGAGCAGCCATAAAATGTTAGCGCTGGCAACAATTCCATACAGGAATCCATCCCAGAGCTGGCGGGGCAAATTTCGATCGGCAGGAAACATGACATCCTGCAAATTCCTGCCTTGTAACCATTCTGCCAAGCCCCAACCAATGCCGCCGAACCCCACCAGGGTTAACAGCCCCAAACCCGCAAGAAATAACCTGGGATGCCGGATTGGTCAGGGTTTATTCGTTGAAAGGCTAACCATTCCGGAAATGGTTGCCGGCATTTCCATACCCATCGTCACCATTTCCAGTTGAAAATTCTGTGCAATGTTGGCACTTTGGGTGATACCATCTTGCAGGCTGACCAGCATTTCGCCGGTTTGTGTGCCCTTCATGCCCAGAGACATCGTCATGCCTTCCTGAGTAATTTCCGACACCGGCATGTCTACTGTTGCATTCACCAGCAGTTTGGCTATCCCGTCTTGAACATCAGCCAACGTATAAGTATAAATCACGTTCATCGGCTTTCCGTTGTTCGTCAACTCGGTTTCGGCTGTCCAGGAACTCCCGATGCGAATTTTTTTGGAGGGATAAATCGGGAAAAAGGCCTGGAGGTTTTCAAAGGGGTTGGATGACATCCCGGAAGCGCCGCCCCCTGCGCCGAGTTTTTCATTAAGTTCCGCAAGTCCCTGGAGCTGTTGGATAACGCCCAGTTCGGAGATTATGGAAGTAATCCGGCCTTCCAACATGGGACGGAGATTTTCGGCCATGGCTTCGTAGCCCGGATCGCCGGGTTTTGACTGGGTTGAGCGGTAATTCAAATCCATTCCGGGCATACCGGACATCGTCATACCCATGCTGTCCAGGCTATTGATGATGTTGCAGGTTCCCTTACCCTCATCCCGGCTTTCCACGGCCATATGCATTCCAATATCTGTGTTCATGATCAACTCCATTGGCGATTCCATACCCGGAGGGGTCATGTTCATGGTCATTTTGGTATCAATGTACCAGGACGTTGTTTTGCCCGGTTCAGGACTCAACCGGAGCAGGTACTTGCCACCCGGAATTGCAAATGAAGAGGTGCTCAGCAGGGTTACAAGGGAAAGGGTTATCCAGTTCATCGGGTATGGGGGTAGATAGTTTGTGGGGTGTTATGGGTTTTCCTGGCGGGCTGTTGGTTGTATGGACTGGCCTCCGGCGGGATAGGTGCGAATATTATTTGTCACCGTAACCGGTATAGTAAGAGCGCCGAGCCGAAATTCCATCAGAACCTGTTGTTCAAGTGTGGAGGAACGGGTCCAGCCGGTTTTTTCTTCGACAATCATTTGACCCTGTTGGGTGCCTTTGATGAGGAACCTGACCTGTTCGGATACAGGAAGCTCAAAGCCATCAAAGGGCAGGCTCACCTTGCCACCTTCAAGCTGTGCGGTATCCATAGAATATTGTCCGTTCAGCGTAAAGGTCGCCAATCCGCTCTCCCGACTACTGAACGTGTAGGTGTTGACCAATTTAACCGGTAGTCCCAACATCAACTGGGTACTGGTTGTTGTCCATTGATCCCCGATACGGACAGCGTTCTCCGGCAGCGTTGCCTGAAAACCAGCAAGCCGGTTCAGAAAGTCTTTGCCCAGGAGGCGCTCCAGGTTTGCCATACCGGCCACAAGGCTATCGTTATCAGCAGTTTGGGTTCCAATTTGAGTGACTTGAGTCTGCTTAACGGTTCCCAGAGGACTGTATTCTACCCGGATTACCCCGTTATCATATTTGCGGGCCAACTCTTGGGACTGTTCGTCAAGTTGCCCCTCGAGGGCATCATTCCCAAAAAGAGTCTGATCCAAAACAAAATCCAGTTTGACCTGTTCCAGAGATTGCTTAATCCAAATGTTTTGATCTGCCTCAATTCCGTCTTCCTCCTGATTGATGTTTCCGTCAAGATGGAGTTTGAAAGTTACCTGAGTAAAAAGCCGGAGCGTTGAGGATGCGTCTAACTCGACCCGGCCCTTCCTTAAATCTCCATCAGGTGGATTAAAACGAAACTTTACGGTCTCATTTTTTTCACCACAAGCGGCAAAGATTAAAAGACAAATCCCGACAGATAAATAGCGAAAACCAATCATTTGACAGCAAAGGTAAGGCCGCAGGGTTAAAGCCTTTATGCTTTCCCTAAACCACCAGTGTTTATGAGAAATTTCTTGTGCCAAGTGAAAAATAAGGCTGGGAAATAACTTTTGAATTGGTTAGCTTTGGTAAGCACTATTGAAGGGGGTTTAGGAAGATATTATCAGGAATTAAAACAGGGTATTTGCCAAAAGGCGTCAACAAGTATTGAAACTCCTGTTTTTTTCAAAGCAGGGCTCAAATTAAGCCCACACAGTCAGTCCATTAAACATGAAAAAAAGACTAACCCCATTCCTCTTCGGATTTCTGTGCCTTGCCGGTTCGGTGATGGCTCAGCCGACAGTCAATTACAACATTGATGTCGACGGAGATAGCATTACCGACGGCGTTTTGTACCGTAATGAGGTCTATCTCGATCCATCCATCGTAATTTACAGCGACTACGCGCCCGGACCGGGAGGTATCGTTTACTCTACCGGAGCGGAGCTGTACAACGGCAACCTTGTAGATCTGAAGTTGGACGTGTACTACGCTAATTATGGCGAAGACAGCCTTGCGGCCAAAGACAAACCGGTCATTTTCTTCTTTTACGGAGGAGGTTTTGTTGAGGGCGTCAGCCTGCGGGTCAAGGACCTTTGTATGCAATACGCACGGCGCGGATACGTTGCGGTAGCCCCTAATTACCGGCTTGGTTACCCCGGCGCTTATCCCGAAGACTCAACATCAGTGTGTTTTGACCTTCGCGGACCCTCCGTTGCCGCCTATCGCGCACTGTTAGACGCACAGGCCGCCATGCGCTGGATTCGGGACAACGCACAAACAGCCCTGGGTCTTGATATTGACCCGGACAACTTCTTCATACAGGGACCGAGTTATTTCCCCATGCTCAGCCATATGCAAAGCGACGAGGTACCCGCGTTCCTTGCCGAATATGGCACCCTTGATGACAGCATAAAACTCAAAGCGACAATCGGTCGTTCCGCAGCGCTTACCACACCGAATGATTACATTGATGCAGACGACCAGACACCTTTTCTGATCTTTCAGGGCACTTGTGACAAGTCGGTACCTTTTACCAAGCTTTCGGTTTACAACCGGTACGAATGCGCCAGCGTTATTCCGATTTCCTCGGTTACGGATTACTTTTTATTCGGTTCTCTGACGATTGTTCAGCAGGTTAGCCATTACTTCGAATTTTACCCCATTTGTGGCCTGCACCACTCCCTGAAAGGTATTGAAGAAAATCAGATGAAGGAGCCGATGGCTCAGTTCCTTTACAACATGATTGCGGGTAATATCCAGTCAAGCGATCCCCCCATCCGCCAGGCATACATCAAGGCTCCTTGTGATGTAAACAACAAGTGCACCGGTCGCGACTATTTCAATTTTTGCAACACCGCTATCCAACTTCCCCCGGACAACGGAACTTGTGATCGGGAAGGAAACTTTGACGAAAATTCTGAGTGGAGTAACCTGAACAACAACAATAACAATGGTATCAGTGTGTTCCCCAACCCCAGTGCGGGTCCTGTGACGCTCTCCTACCGTTCCGAGAAGACCGAAGCTGTGCAAGTTCAGGTCATTGATGCCCTCGGACGCCTGCGTTATAGCACCAGAATTCAAGCTATAGAAGGGCTGAGCGCCAATCGCCTTGAATTGCCGGCAGATCTCGAGCAGGGAATCTACCTGATTACTGTTGATGGTAAGCCAGGCATCCGGATTGTGCGCCAGTAACACTGGGAATCATATACAGCCAATGCAAAAGGCCGGTTGACGCGAATGCGCAACCGGCCTTTTACTTTTCATTCTGGCTTGACTTATTGAGCCAGGTATGCTTTGAGACTCTCGCTCCTGGAGGTGGTGCGGAGTTTATTGATGGCTTTGTCTTTGATTTGACGAACCCGTTCGCGGGTAAGACCGAGGTGTTCGCC
>JANNSM010000362.1:0-2935 GCA_031402635.1 Bacteroidota bacterium
GTTTTTGCACAAAGCCATCAAATTCACTCTCTGCTTTTTGCTGTGCATTTTCACTATTTCCCGTTTGTTGAAATGCATTGTTCACTGCCGTTTCAGCATTAAAATCAAATGCTACAGGTTTTATCATTAACAAATATGCTGTTGTTTGCATGCAAAAAGGGTTAAAATTTTAATTGTCTTTTGTCAGGTGGCTATTTAAACAACTGGTGTTTATAAACTATCTCTTAATAATGGCATACTCATGCAGTGGGACCCTCCCCTGGCGCGGGAAAGTTCTGACGAAGGCAGTTCAATCAGCGTGTCGCGGATGTCTTCCGGTTTGCGGATACCCTCCTCAAATTCGCGGATCAGATCCAGCGCGCGAATGACTTCGAATCCGGCATTGCGGAAAGCTACAGCCGTTTTCTCGTTGCGGTCATAGCCGATGACCACACCTTCCCGGATGGCGAGATAGTTGCAGGCATCGGTCCATTGTTCACGCTCGTCATAGGGGAATTCGTTGTTGCCGCTGTAGAGAATTTTGACATCTTCAAGCCGGCAGCCGAAGTCCTGAACGCTGATCTGTCGCAGCAGGCCGTCGAGCCCCAGGGGCATGATCAGGCCGAGTGCGGCGTAATCCGAAGGGGTATATAAACCGTAATCCTTTTTCGGATCATAAGGTCCCGCCCCGTATTTGCGGCGGTGGAAAGTGTAGATCTTGACCGGCGGACCCAGGTAACCCGGGTCGTCGGCAATCATGCTGTAGGCCTGGCGCCGCTGAATTTCTTCTTCCCACAGTTCCTGCGAAAATTCCCCGTAAAGCGCCCAGGTGTCTTTGCGCACCTGGGTGAAAATGGTGTCAATGTGCATCTGCGCCCGGTTGGGCGGAATCTTGACAATGCTCACCTGTTCAACCCCAATGTCCCTTCGAAATATTTCCTGCATGATTTCCACGCCGGCTTCCGGGGTAGTCCGCTCACTGCAGCCCACCAGCAAATGGCGCGGGCTGATCATCATGATATCGCCCCCTTCGATCGAAATAATGCGTCGTTGCTGTTCAGCCTCTTCCAGCAAAAAGAAATCGCTGGGTTCGGTGATCTCCATCACCTTGTCGCGGTTACTGCTAAAGAAATGGTTGAAAGCAATGAATTTGGCCAGCACCGATTCACGGCGTCGAGCCTTGTACATGGTTTTGCTCAGCAGCAACTGGTCGTGGACCACCACGCCGATATCGCGGGTAAATACCAGGTTGGGAATCGGGGGGAAAATATACCGCCCGTCATCCGTCTGCAGATCGCCGGGATGGTCCGGTAAAAATCCGGTGATCAGCACTCTGGCCAGGTCGCGGGGGCTCAGGTCATGGAGCTGATCTTCAAGCCGGCTGCTCACGTTTTCCAGCGCACAGACCACGGCAACCAGCCGTTTGCAGGCATCGGAGTGTTCCGTCAGCACATCGGCGAGTTCTTTTTGAACGTCGCGGACATAGGGCGAGGCGATGTAATGGGCGCTGTCCGGCCTGAACAATTCGGAGGTTTCCTTGCCGATGGCTTCTTTGGCCCGGCCTGGATCAAGGAACCACAATAAGATTTTTAAATACACATCGTACTCATCCTGCATGCGGGACAAATAAACGGTGTCGTCGTAGAGCCAGTCTTCCAGCTTCTCCGGGGTGATCCGGCCAATGCCTTTATCCGGGCGGTGGACTAACAAGCATTCCAGATCGGCGATCTCGGAATTGACAAAAAATTTGGGCGCTTCCATAGCGCCACAAAGCTAGGGCTATTCCTGCCGAGGTGGATGTGAGTCCCGGCTTCTGATTGGTCAATAAATCCTAAATCCTTTGTCCTAATGGGTTCCGGCCGGTTTGAGCATACCGAAGATCTCGTTCAACTTCTGCTCCCGGTAACTAAAAATGGCCTTGACTCTGGGGCCTACCACCAACGTATTAATCAGACCAGCCAATGGACCACCGTAGAGGGCGTAGTGCAAATCGTCTTCCATCATCACGCCGCCATCCTCTTCGCGAAAGTGGTGCTGGTGGTGCCAGAATTTGTAAGGCCCGAAGCGCTGTTCGTCCACAAAATATTGCTGTTCAACAGATTGGGTGATTTCGGTTGTCCATCCGATGGCAATTCCCAGCAAAGGCCTGACTTTATAGCGGATGATTTGGCCGGCGTATGTCTTTTTCCCAAGCCCTTCCAGAATTTCAAAGCGCATTTCCGGTGGGGTAATTCGGGAAAGGTTGGCCGGTGAAGAGAAAAAGTCCCAGGCTTCTTCTAAGGTCAGCGGGAGCCATTGGGCGGTTTTCAAGTAGTACATCGGGTAAGTTTAATAACTTTTCAACAAGCGGGGAGGGGTTTGGTTCTAATATTCCCAAGGTCATCGGTCAGAAATCAAATTGATGATTAGTTGAATCATCAGTTCTTTTTCTTCCGGCTTGCTTTGCGCCACCAAAAGTGCAATGGCAGTGAGTCCGTTATCGTTTATTTTGAGCTCCCCAGATTTCTTGAAGCGGTGTTTGTTTTTTTCAAGAAACCAAACAAACAGAAATGCACCGATTCGCTTATTGCCATCGTTAAACGAATGATTTTTAATCACAAAATACAGGAGGTTAGCTGCTTGTTCTTCTATACTCGGATAGAGATATTGTCCGCCAAAAGTTTGCACGATGCTTAAAAGTGAACTCTTAAATCCTTCATCTTTTTCTTTTCCAAATAAGTCAGAGGCTTCGTTCTTTGCTTTTAACTGTCTTTTCAATTCGCCAATGGAGGCTACGGCTTCGTCATATTGTATTTCATAAGTGATACTTTCATTAAGCTTTCCGGCCGTCAGGCTTTGGCTGTCATAATGGTTGAGAAAGGTAAAACTGTTGGTATAACTGCTGATGATTTCCAGCAATCCTTTGGCTTCCTGTAACGCCAGGGTTTCTGTTTTGCCTCCTTCACTGATGAGTTGT
>JANNSM010000363.1:0-4913 GCA_031402635.1 Bacteroidota bacterium
GGGTTTATACTTCGCCACCCATTGGTCCCGCATCTGAATGGAGTCGCCTTGTTTGGAAAACAAGTCGCATGGAAGACATCCTGGTGGATGAACAATCGGTAAGCGTGATTGGAATCTCACCAGGTGGAGTGGAAACGGTGTTGGCGGAAGCAGTGAGTAGCTTAGATACCACATTGGCCTGGATTGACCCGGTTGCCTGGCCCCGACTCCGGCTCCGGATGAACTCCAGGGATGATTCCCTGCGCACACCGGGTCAGCTCGAATACTGGCGGGTCATCTACCAGCCCGTGCCGGAAGCAGCGCTCAATCCAAACGCCCAATTCTCGCTGAACACCGATACCTTATTTCAGGGTGAATTCCTTGAAATGGAAGTGGCTTCTGACAATATCAGCGACTGGGATATGGACAGCCTGCTGGTCAGGTTTGACGTGATTGATCAAAACAACATCAGGCATATTGTTCCTTATGAACGGCGGGATTCACTGCTCTCCGGCGCGCGGCAGATTCAGCAAATCCGATTCGATACCCGGGACTTCCCGGCTGGCAGGAACACCCTCAGCATTGAACTCAACCCCGATAACGACCAGCCTGAGCAATACCACTTCAATAACATAGGATTACTTCCGTTTTATGTGACTGGTGACGGCATCAACCCGTTCCTGGATGTGACCTTTGACGGTATGCGGATTCTTGACGGAGATCTGGTTTCTGCAAAACCCGAAATTTTAATCCGGCTAACCGATGAAAATACCATCCTTGCGCTGGAGGACACCACCCATATTGCCTTGCGGCTGGTCAGTCCAGACGGTTCTGAACAGCGGATACACTATAACAACCCCATCCTTCAGTTCACCCCGGCCGATCCGGGATCACTGGGTTCGGAGAACCGTGCGGAAATTGAGCTCAGTCCCCTGTTAGAGCAGGATGGCATCTATACCATGATTGTCAGCGGCAAGGATGCCAGTGACAATGCTGCAGGAGATTTGGACTACCGAATCAGTTTTGAAGTCATCAACAAGCCGATGATTTCAAATGTGTTAAACTATCCGAACCCATTCACCACCAAAACGCATTTTGTCTTCACGCTGACCGGTTCCGAATTACCGGAGTACTTCAAGATCCAGATCATGACCGTTAGCGGCCGTGTCATCCGCGAAATCCAGCGCAGCGAACTCGGAGCTATCCGAATCGGGGTGAACAAAACAGAATACACCTGGGACGGCACGGACGAATTTGGGGATCAGGTTGGAAACGGGCTTTACCTCTACCGCGTGGTCGCACGCCTGAACGGGCAAAGGATGGATCACTTTGATACCGGAGCTGACCGCTGGTTTGAAAGCGGGTTTGGAAAAATGTACCTGGCCCGGTAATAGCGTTTCTATCCCGACGGTGACTAGCCAGCCTTGGCGCCTGCTTCGGTATCCTGTCGGTATCCCTGCACCAGTCGCTGGACATACTTGCCGATCAGGTCGAACTCAATGTTGACCAGATCGCCGGGGTTATAACTTTTGAAGCGTGTATGTTGGTAGGTGTAGGGAATTACGGCTACGCTAAAATGGGTTTCTTCCGCTTCCACCAGCGTAAGACTCACTCCGTCTATTGCAATAGAACCTTTGGGGACCAACACATTCAACCCATCCGGGCGGTAGTGAAAACGAAAACGCCAGCTTCCCCCGTCATCCCTGATTTCCGTAACCACCGCTGTGGTGTCCACATGGCCCTGAACCAAATGCCCGTCCAGCCTGGCGCCAAATTGCATTGCCCGCTCCAGGTTGACCAGGTCACCGGTCTCCAGCTTGCTGATGGCCGATCGCAATAAGGTCTCGTGAATCGCGGTAACGGTATGGATATCGCCGCTAATCCCAACTACCGTCAGGCAAACCCCGTTGTGTGAAATGCTTTGGTCTATTCGCAGATGAGTAGCCAGATCCGATTGTACACGGAGGTTTATGTTTTGATCATCCGGGTCAAGCCCCACGATGGTGCCCAGCGATTCTATAATGCCGGTAAACATAATTTCAGGGATTGGTTTTGCCGTTCCCGCGTATGAGGTGGATAAAGCCTTCTAACGGCTGAGGCCGCGCAATACTGCCGTCAACCCGTTGTTCAACAACTACGCAGGTGAAGTAGTACACCCCCTCAGAGAGCGGTTGACCACTCTGAATGCTTGTACCGTCCCAATTGATTTCCGGATCATTGGTCTCGTAAACCAGCCCTCCCCAGCGGTTGAAAATTTTGATATCAATGCTCTCAATGAATCGGTAGGGAAGGAACGGGGTAAACAGGTCATTGGCTCCGTCGCCGTTGGGTGTGAACGTATTGGGCAGTTCAAATTTAGGACAGTTGTCCACGCAGATGATATTGCTGAAACCGCTTTCGTTGCCCACCGAATCAATGGCGGTAACGGCATAGCAGCCCGCCAGGGAATTCAGGTTGCCATGCGAATAAAGGGTATCCGATGCGCCGGTATTGGAGGCCAGAAAAGTGAGATCCTGTCCAGGAAGCCCGAAGTAAATCTGATAGGTCAGCACATCATCGGAACACGTCAGGTTCGGATTGCTCCAGTTCAGATCATTGGCCAGGTTGTCCGGGTCAAAAGGCAATCCCGGACGGGTACAGATGTTATTCACCGTTAAAACCGGCGGGCAGGGGCGAGCCGTGTCTTGCGGAATTCCACACGCTTGTTGCGAAAGGTTGATGAGGCTGTCCGGAAGTGTTTCCGATCCGTAAGTGCCCAACGCCCGAATAAAATAACAGTATTCCAAACCATTGGAAAGGCTATCATCAGTATAGGCGGTGGTGTTCACCGTGTCCAGCAGCGCAAAGTTGCCGGATCCGGTGGGTTCCTCCCGGTACACTTCATAAAGCCAATTGGACCATGGCACCTGAAGATTCCAACTCAGGTTGAGCGCATTGTCCGCAAATCCAACCGTAAGAAAAACTGTTGAAGCAGACGTGGCTTCCCCGACAAAAACTTCATCGCCTGAAAAATCGCTCGCATAAAACCGAACGTCGTAGGCGAAGGGGCCATCAACCGTATTCAACCCGGTATCCAGGAACGAGGTGTCAACAAAACCGGCAAAACTTGGGCTGGGGAAACTCGCCAGCACTTCGGGGGTGGCCATTGTGAATCCCGGACTACGAATCAGTTCGTACCGGTATGGGCCGGGATTGGCCAGCGTGTCCAGGTCATCCGGATCGGGCGTAACCCAGGCCACAAAGACTTCTCCGGTACCAACATCGGTAGCCTCAACACTGGCATTGGTCATCACCGGCAAGTCGCGCCGAAGCTCCGCACATGCCGCATCGGAAGGCAGGCTGCCCACCTCGTTGAACAATGCCGGGCTGCCGGGAGGAGATTCGGCAAACTCCGCAACCACCCGGTAGGAATACACGGGGCCCCGGGTCACGTCAAAATCGGTATAGCGGTGCGCGGATTTGACCAGGGCGATCTGCTCAAAATCAGTTCCCCCCAGCCCGCGCTGACAGTTGTCGAAAACAAAATCCGAGTCACACCCGAGTTTGCGCCAGACGGAAAAACCCTGGAAATTATCTGACCCGAAGCACGAATACAAACTGTCCCAGGCCAGGTTGATGCGGTTGCCGATCGGTGTGGCGGTGAGCCCCTGCGGGGCGGGCGCAACCACGGTAATGAGCCAGCTCTCCAGGTCGGTCAGCGGAATATCCAGCGGACCGATAGAAAAATCGTCGGTAGCGCGAAAGACAACCTGGTAGAAATTCTTGCGGATGTGGGTGCAATTGGTCTGCCACGTGAATAATTGAGAAACCGTGCCGGTACCGGAGATCTCCGGGAATTCGGCAGGACTGCTGGCCACGGCAAAAGGTCCGCCGGTGGCCGTAAGTTCAACGACGTCTCCATCGGGATCGTTGGCCGTAATAACCCGGTCAAGCAACTCTCCGGCGATGATGCAGGTGTCGCGGATATCGGCAATTACCGGAGGCTGGTTATCCGTGTTTTCGACAAAAATTTGAAGGTCCCGGATTTTGGATCCTATCCATCGCCCGCCGCGAAATTCGCGGATCAGGATGGCAATGTTGTAGATACACTCCTGGCAGGGTGTGTCCCAGACCAGTTCACCGGTTCGCGAATCAATCGTCAGGCTGGCGCCGCAGGCATCATACAATTGGGGAAATTCAAAACCAGGTACGTCAATTCCCGGTGCCTGCTTTGGCGGTATCAGGCTGAAATGCAAACTGTCTCCGTCCGGGTCAAATGCATTTGGGTTGTGAATAAACACTTCCCCGACTTCTGCATAATCAATCGGCGGATACAACAACAACGGCGAACTGTTGTATCCAAGAAGCGTCGGATTGACCAGATTCAAGGTGTCTTCGAGGTAAAACGGTACATTGACTGAACCGTCCATATTGCAGATGCCCTCCACGCGGTTGGGGTCTTCCATATAAACCACATAGACATCCGGACCGGGAAAGGTGTACGTCGTGGTGTACTCATTGCGTTTGAGCACGCCGGGAACCAGGATGGTTTGAAACGTCCGGGCAATTGTTTTTTCCGTGCCGAGCGGGTCGCGGGAATCAAAAACCACCGTCAGGCTGTCGCGGTCCGCCGGTGAATCCGGGAAGGTGTAGGTAATGACGGTAAACTCGAAGGTGGTGCCGGAAATGTAGCGGTAGCAAATTTCCCCGGCCCGGTTGTGGGTGGCCTGTGCATTCCAAGCCCATAGCAGAAATGCGGAAAGCAGAAAAGCGCGAAAATATTGGGGAAATTGTTTCATGCCCGCAGCAGGTCGAAGCTACGAAAGAAGATGCGTTTGCCGGCCGCAGCCCGCGCCATGCCCTCTGAATACGGGCGAAACCGGGCTTTATTGTTTGCTGACCGGCGATATGAATTCAAAAGCCGGGTTATGGCCTGGAGCTGACACTCGCCAACA
>JANNSM010000364.1:0-6794 GCA_031402635.1 Bacteroidota bacterium
CATCGTGCTCCTCGTCAACAACAACGAGGCCCAGGTCCCGGAAAGGGAGGAACACCGCTGAGCGCGCACCGATCACAAAATCGTAATCCCCGCGCGCCACGGCCTGCCAGGTTTCAACCCGCTCGCTGGCATTGAAACGCGAGTGATAAATCCCGATACGATCTCCAAAAACAAGGCGAAGCCTGCCGGTCAGTTGCGTGGTCAGCGCAATTTCCGGAACCAGGAAAAGAGCTTGTCTGCCGGCTGCCGCCGTTTCCGCCATGAGGTGCATGTACAGCGCGGTTTTGCCGCTGGAAGTAATTCCGTGCAAAAGCACCGTTTCGAGCTTTTCAGATTGTTCGCGAATCTCCGCCAGGGCCCGCTGTTGCGCTTCGCTCAGGTCCGGCAGCGTCCCTTCCGGCCATCCGCTGCCAAGCCGACTCACCGCTTCCTCGCGCTCCTCAAACACTCCTTTTTCCAGCAGAGCCTGGTAGGCAGCGGGGGAAGCGCCGGTCCGGTCGAGCAACATTTTTCGGTACACCGGCTGTCCGTCCCGGGCAGCATGCATCCAGGCCAGCAACAGCGACAATTGTTTGGGTGCCTTTCGCTCCAGCTTCTCAAATAGCTCCCGGGTTTGGGGACCATCACGGAACTTTCCATCCACATCGGCAAACAATGCTCCGGCAATCACCATACGCCGGGTTTTGGGCTTGTACACCGGCCTGATCTCTTCGTAAAGCTGGGCAACACCGGCCCGAATGAGTTCCCGGATGACCGGTTGTACGGTTTTGCGTTGTAAAATTTGCTGCACGTCCCGGAGGGTGAGCTCCCGCTGCTGAGTCAGCGCTTCGGCCACCAGGTAAGCGCGGTCATCCAGCGCCGAAAAGTCCTGATTAAACTCCGGCTGAAGCACAATCCGCATTTCAGAACTCAGCCGGAAAGCTGCCGGTATAGCCGCCGACATGACTTCGCCCAGCGGGTGCAGGTAATATTCGGCAATCCAGCGCCAGAACTGCAGATGACTCTCCGCCACCAGCGGCTCCTGCTGCACGATCCCGATCAGTTCTTTGATTTCCACCCCTTCCGGTTTTTGACCGTGTAGCCTGGCCACCAGCGCCGTGTATAGTTTGCTGCGACCAAAGGGCACTTCCACGCTGCTGCCCACTTTCAAACCGGCGGCCAATGCCTCGGGGATCGCGTAGGTGTAGGTGCCCGGCAAGGGTAGCGGCAGGATGACGTCGGCATAGAGCATAGAATGGCGGTGCAGTTGGGGCGGTTGGGGCGGTGTTCGGGGCGGCAGGGGCGGTTATGGCGGGTTCGGGGCGGCTGGGGCGGTGTTCTAATGCAAAATCCTGGAGAATTCCGTGGAGTGTGCAAGTTCGTCATGCCAGACCGATTGGGCTAACCCGGCTCGCCGCGGGCGCTGTTTTGTGGAAAAACAACCGGCGGGTAGTGCGGGGAGGTTGAGTTAACTACTTTTGTTGACTGATTAGTCAGTCAAACGTGTCCGAACCTCAATTTCCATATGAGAAAAACGACCCCGTCGTGCGCCAGCAGACTGATGCCGGCTCAGGCAAACACCTTCGAATTGCACAAGCTGCCCTTCGGCTTTTTGTCAGCCGGGGTTTTCATGACACGCCCACAAGCCTGATCGCAAAAGAAGCGGGGGTCGCCAACGGCACCTTATTTAACTACTACCGGTCCAAAGAAGAGCTGATTAATTCTCTCTACCTGGACTTGAAAAAATCGCTCGTTTTGGCCTCTGCCGATGGACTTGAGCACTTAGCTGAATTTCCCTCCCGCCTCGAGCGTGTTTGGAACAATACGCTTGACTGGGCCTTGGAACATCCGCTGGAAATTGCATTTATCCAGCAGTACAGTCATTCGCCTTTCCTGGCTGCTCATACCCAGCAAAACGCGGATGAGATGGCCAGCCTGTACACGGGCCTTTTGCGCGATGGTATTCGTGACGGATTCCTTCTGGATCTCGACCCCAATCTTATGTATTTCAGCGCCAGTCAGCAACTTTTCGGCCTGCTGACTTTCTTGCAGATGCAATCGGATTCAGGTCGAAATAGGAAGCTCCGCAAACAGGCCTTTGCGATGTTCCTGCGCTCCGTAACCCTTGAAAGCCCGGTAAAGTCGACCGCTGAAAAGTCCGGGAAAACATCCATAAAAAAGCGCTAGAACCTAATCGGATACAATAATAAATAGTTGGGAAACCAACATTAACATCAACTTCGAAATTGACTTCAAACAGAATATCATGAGCAATAGTATGAATCAGCAGGTCATTCTCATCACCGGCGCATCTTCGGGAATAGGAAAAGCTACGGCACTTGAATTATTGAGCCAGGGAGCCCCTGTTTACGCGGCGGCCCGGAGAGCCGGACATATGCAGGATCTCGCCGCGCTTGGTGCACATATACTGGAGATGGATGTGACCGACGAATTGTCAATGAAGTTCGGTGTAAACCGTATTCTGCAGGAGAAAGGTCATGTAGATGTACTCGTCAACAACGCGGGTTATGCAGTTTACGGCGCAGTTGAAGATGTCTCTATTGATGATGCACGGCGGCAGTTTGAAGTCAATTTATTCGGTTTGGCAAGGTTGACACAATTAGTACTGCCAACCATGCGGGGTCGCGGTAAGGGTCGGATTATCAATATCAGCAGCATGGGTGGAAAGATTTACACCCCATTGGGAGCCTGGTATCACGCCAGCAAATTTGCTGTAGAAGGCTGGTCGGATTGCCTGCGTCTGGAGCTCCGTCCATTTGGAATTGATGTTGTGGTCATTGAGCCCGGACTGATCCGTACCGCTTTCGGAGAAGTGATGAATCAACCTATGCTGGAACGGACCGGTAAAAGCCCCTATGCAGATCTGGCGGCCAAAGTGAGCAAAGCAACCGATGCCAGTTATGCCGATGGTGGCGGATCGGAGCCTGACGTCATAGCCCGGGTGATTGCCCGTGCAATTAAAGCCAGGCGACCCCGCACTCGTTACGTTGCGGGGAGTTTGGCCAGACCGCTCATAGGATTGCGCCGCTTGATTTCAGACCGCTCATTTGACCGATTGATTATGAGCCAGGTTAAATAACAGAATTGCGGCTTTTCAGGCTGCCTAAGGCTATTCAGAAGTTCGTTTTGTTTTTCTTTATTTCGAAGGGAAACCCATTTAGATTTTGTATTCAGAACTAATTAATTTTGAAGGCTAATTTCTGAAAAGTCTTTTCCCTTGAACAATGGCATCTTTAAAAACACTACTCAGCCAGCCGCTGTCCTGGACATCTCATAAAAAAAAGCTTACCCTGCAAAGCAATGGTGAGGTTGTATTGGAATTGAAGGAGGAAAAATCTTCGAGAGCAACCTTTCAGCTTGAAGGGAAGAGCTATCTAATTAGAAATGAAGGATTCTGGAATCCCAAAACTGTGCTGGAAAAGGAGGGGAGGCGATTATTGCAATTAAAGCGGCAATTTCTGGGCACCACAGGTAAAATTGAGTTTGAAAATGGCAAACAGTATACCTGCAAAGTCCGAAACGCACCCCTTGCGAAACTTTCATTTTTCACAGAAACCGGAAAGGAAGTTCTTCATTACAAAATAGAGGCGAAACCGAAGCCCCACACTGTATTGAATATTATTGACAACAGTATAAATGTCAACGAGTTGCTCATGATAATTGTAATCGGCTGCTATTCTTTTAAAGGTATTGCCATGGAAGATGGCGGCGCTGATGGGGATATACTCGTTCTAATGGCTGTTTAGCAGGGAGATTTAGACGGTCATTGTAAGCTTCTTTAGCGTATTAAACCCGGGATTTGTGCATGGGCAACTCGATTATGTGTTGGGGTTTACTTCTGGTTTAGTGTCCGCCATATACTCATCCAACTGCTCCAACAGTTCCATTGACTTCATCAATGGAGTCCACTCTTTTCCATTGAAAATAAGCTTAAACCATTTTTTATCCCTGTTCTCAAATTTAATATTAAAGAAAAGCCAAATCGCTACAAGAACAAATCCCAGTGTTACACTTCCTGTTATTAGCCATTGAAAGACATTCCATTCCTGCAACATAACTTCATTCCACCAAAAGGTTGTCCATAAAGGAAGCTGAAGAAAGAGAATACGAGTAACCCAAAGAGTTGACATTTTCAGGCTTGCTATTTTTTTCTGCGTCTTTAGAATTGGTTCGGAGATGTCTACTTGATATATTGTGATAAGTTGATGGAGATAAATCAACAATGCAATAGCAGTCAAGCCAACCTGAACAGTAGCAGAAAGGATAAAAAATATATTTATTCTATCAAGTTCATATACGTAAGCGTGACTAAGAACAATTGTTCCTAACCCAACCCAAAGCAGGCCTACGAGGAGTGTAAACAGTTTTATGGGTTTCATTGACGAAATGAAATGATATACCTTCAGCCTGGATATTTCGCTTGAATTAATTCTATTAAAAGCAAGAGCCTTTTCCAACTTTTCGTTAGATGTTTGCCAGATTTTTTTTAATTCTAATTCGTTCATGGTCTTATGATTCTAATTGTGAAAATCTTGTTTTTAATTTTTCCTTGATGCGCCCAATTTTTGTTCCTACGTTGCTGATTGATATCCCTAATATTTCGGCAATTTCAGCATGACTTTTGTCTTCCAAATACAACACCATCAGGGCTTTGTCTATCTCTCTCAGTTCACTAATGAAATGTTCAAGCAAGTTCAAGTATCTTTCATCTGTTGTTTTGTCATCTGTTGGTATTTGTTCCACTTGCTCAGTCAATGTTGTATATTTATTTTCCCGCACTGTATTTTTTCTATAGAACGAAATAGCAACATTCAGAGAAATACGATATATCCAAGTGGAAATCTTAAATTGTATGTCGTAACGATGAATGGATTGCCAAACTTGTATCATCATTTCCTGAATGAGGTCTTTTCTATCGTCTTCGTTTGGACAGTATGCACGGGCAACCTTGTACAAAATGCCTTTGTGTTGTTCTATGATACCATGAAAATCATCGCTTTGTTGCCTCTCATTCATTCTTTAACAGGTTTGCAACCATTACGCTAATTATTCGCACTGGGGTCCAAAAAATCACAAACGTTGAAAAGTAAGGCAGCAGGTCTATCCTAGTATGGCACTGACACAATGAACTGGGTAACCGAATTAGTGCTCTTTGCCGTGGTATGATGCATCAAACCCCTGTTGGAAATCCACCCGAATCAATCCTTCATAGCAAGCTTCCGTTTCGATCTGACCAACACAAAATTGTTTTGCCTACCTGATCGTCTTGAGCAAGGCTTTTGTCGGGTTATGTTTGGTTGCTTCTTTTTGAGTATTTATTAAATAGAATATTTATTTGTCATCGTTAGTTTCATTTCTTTCCGACAATGCAATTTGTTTTTCGAATTTATTATGTATTATGAGTATTAAAAGTCCAAAAATAATTGCAGATACAATCAATAAATTATTTAGTAATCCACTCACAGAAAAGGACAATCTGATTAAGATGGTAGAAATGATGAACCCAGAGTTTCTGATGACTTTGTGAAAATCATCGGTATGAAAAAAAGAGAATAATAGTAAAATGACGTCAGCAATAATTAGAATAGTAAAAAACTGTTCAAAGAAAATATTATTTATATCTGTAAATGAAGCATTATTGCTTGGATAAACAATACTTAATCCCCAATTAAAAAAGGAATAAATAGCAAGTAAAATAAGCACAGGTACTAACGAAGTAGCTAGTACTTTCTTAATTCTTATGAATCTTGAAATGCCAATAACTTGTATGTCATTTTTCGCCACCATTCTGTATCTTTTTTTACTTTGCAGATAGAATAGATAAATTAGATAAAACAAGACTACTGATGCCACCAAATCATACGTAAATTGTAAATCATATTTAATTTTAAACCAATCAGATGAAATGGACAAATTGGAGAGATCCTTGAATAATCTTCGAATGATGATTAGTGTTATAATTTCATATTGCTTGCTAATGTAGGTGGTAATGGATTTGGGCAGATAGTATATTAATAAATATACTTCATAAATAAGTATAAACGAAAATGGAGTATAAATTGCAGCTATGGGATTGTTGAGCAGATCGGAAGGTTTATTTAGAGTAACAATTCCAAAATCTACCAGGTAAATAACTGTCAAGTGAACAAGGAAACTTGCAATGGCTATTACCAAAATAATTCGTTCACTTTTACTTTTAGTTTTATCCGAAAGCAATTTTTGAAAAAGTATTTCAAAGTACTTATTGAATGTCATTAAAATATTTATTTAACGTTATTGGCTTACAACAAATTGAAGCAGTAAAAGTTCTGACATTATCTTATTCGTGCTGCATCACCGATATATTATAGTATTTTGACTTTTAATTTTACATCTGTAATTATTCTGTCTGTCCCGTAAAATTAGCCGTTGATTATCCGGCTATTTTGGCTTGCAGAAGGGTTACTCACTGATGGACCGACAAACTAGACCGGCCTTCATGTTTTCACTATTTAAGCGCTATTAATTCAGTAATCCTTGCGTTTTGAGCCTGGCCAACTCATGCGGAAACTTTTGGATGAAAAGCGAGCGGTCCTTCACCGTTGATGATGCCAGTTTGCCTTACTCGCAGATTTTGCAGCGGTTGCTGTTTCCGCGCAGGCTGCTCACCAGCAACAGAAACGTACTGCTGATAAGCAGCCAATGGATTGTGCGGTCCTTCCCACCTTATTACGTCATTGGCCTTGCCACAGTATTTGGTACAGTAAGTTAAGCTAAGCTGCTTTATTGGGTTTAAAAAATTGTTGTTCAAATTC
>JANNSM010000365.1:0-2444 GCA_031402635.1 Bacteroidota bacterium
GGCATATCGGCTAAAGAAGGCCAAATTAACCGATAATCGCGGGGAACGGGTTGGCTTATTCGACCTAATTTAGCGCCCCGTTTCACCTTGAAAAATGTATTGGCGTGACTTTGATCAAATCCATTTCCGGTATCCGCGGAACCATCGGAGGTTTGGCCGGTGAAGGCTTCACCCCGTTGGACATCGTCAAATACGCTACGGCTTATGGCACCTGGTTGCGTCGCCGGGGCGGCAAAGTAGTCGTGGTTGGCAGAGATGCCCGGATTTCAGGAGCCATGGTCAACCGGCTGGTTACCGGTTCCCTGCAGGCCACGGGACTAAACGTCGTGGACTTGGGCCTGAGCACCACGCCGACCGTTGAACTGGCGGTAGTGCAAGAGCGCGCTCAGGGCGGGATTATTCTGACGGCCAGCCATAACCCCAAACACTGGAACGCGCTGAAGTTGCTCAATGAATCCGGCGAGTTTCTTTCGGCTCAAGATGGGGAGGAGGTGCTAGAAATCGCAAACGGTGATTCCCCCGATTTTGCCAGCGTGGAAGAGTTGGGAGACTACACCGAAAAGGGATTTTATATCCAGCACCATATTGACCGCATTCTGGCATTGGATCTTGTTGACCGCGATGCCATTGCAGCTGCGAATTTCAAAATCGTGATTGACTGCGTTAATTCCACCGGCGGTATCTGTGTCCCTGAATTGCTCGCCGCACTCGGCGTAGAGCAGGTGGTGGAATTGTTCTGTGCACCCAATGGCCGTTTTCCCCACAATCCGGAACCGCTTCCGGAGCACCTGAGCACGCTGGCCAACGAGGTCGTTCACCACCAGGCCGATTTGGGTATTGTGGTGGACCCCGACGTGGATCGCCTTGCCCTGGTTTGTGAAGACGGGGAGTTTTTTGGCGAAGAATACACGCTGGTGGCCATAGCGGATTACGTGCTGAAAAACAAGCCCGGTCCTACAGTGTCTAATCTCTCCTCAACAAGGGCTTTGCGCGATATCACGGAAAAGGCCGGCCAGCCTTACTTTTCCTCTGCCGTTGGCGAGGTTAATGTTGTTGCTAAAATGAAAGAGGTTGGTGCCATTGTCGGAGGAGAGGGCAACGGGGGAATTATTCTTCCGGAGCTCCATTACGGCCGGGATGCGCTGGTCGGGATTGCCCTTTTCCTGACCCACCTTGCCAGGTACGGGAAATCCATATCCATGCTTCGGGCCACTTATCCCGGTTACTATATTGCCAAAAAGAAAATTGACCTTCTGCCTAAAATGTCTTGGGTCGAAATTCTGGAGCGGTTGCAAACCCAATACGCGCGACAGCCACAGGACCGTACCGACGGGCTGCGCATTGAATTTGACATGGATTGGGTCCATCTGAGACCCAGCAACACCGAGCCGGTTATCCGGGTGTATGCCGAGAGTCATTCGCAGACGACAGCGGACAATATTGCCCGCAAGATCATGAAGGATATTCTGGAGGAAGAA
Organism: Bacteroidota bacterium; assembly: GCA_031402635.1. Taxonomy (GTDB): domain Bacteria; phylum Bacteroidota; class Bacteroidia; order Chitinophagales; family BACL12; genus WGOA01. The sequence continues at coordinate 1,479 of JANNSM010000365.1, forward strand.
TAACCACCCTGCCTGGAATTGCCTGCTATTTTCTGGGGGTGCAGGACTGAAATTCGTACCTTTAATCGGCTGTACCCGCTTTCTGCGGCGCAGTTTTTCGCCCGGTATGAAAGTTTATTTTGACAATGCTGCCACAACCTCCCTTGATCCGAGGGTGCTTGAGGCCATGATGCCCTATTTCACTGGTCGCTATGGCAACCCTTCGTCCATCCATGCCTTTGGCCGGGAAACGCGGGCCGGCATTGAACGGGCCAGAAAAATTATTGCGGATTGCCTCAACGTCTCGATGGCGGAAATCTTTTTTACATCCGGCGGCACAGAGTCCAACAATACGGCCATTAAGTGCGCGGTTCGCGATTTGGGCGTCAGACGAGTGATTTCATCCCCCCTGGAGCATCACTGCGTGGAAGCAACGGTTAAAACCCTCCACGAGCAGGGAGCGATCCAACTGGATATGGTGCGTGTGGACCGTCTTGGTCACGTTGACATGGACCACCTCGGCGAATTGCTGGCCGCGAAACCATCAGACGCAACATCTGGGGCAACGTCTGGCTTAACCCTGGTAAGCCTGATGCATGCCAACAATGAAATCGGTACGATCCTTGACCTTGAAGAAGTTGGAAAAATGTGTCGAAGGGCAGGTGCGCTGTTCCACTCGGACACCGTGCAAACCGTTGGGCACTACCCGCTGGATTTGTCACGTCTTCCCGTTGATTTTATTTCGGCGGCAGCGCATAAATTTCATGGTCCCAAAGGGATAGGTCTGCTGTATATCAACAACAGGCAACACCTGCATCCCTTCATTCACGGCGGAGCCCAGGAGCGCAATATGAGGGCCGGTACGGAAAATGTATACGGGATTATCGGGATGGCCCGTGCGCTTGAGCTGGCCACAGCAGAGATGGAAGAGAATCACGCCGAAATTGATCATCTGCGACATTACATGGCCTCTGAGCTGCTCGACCG